>NZ_JAMYPB010000010.1:0-165480 GCF_040320135.1 Mesorhizobium sp. M0772
TTCTGCAACTTTGGTGATTGGCGAAAACAGCGACGACAGGCGATCTCCCCCCTTGCGGGGGAGATGTCCGGCATGTCAGAGGGGGGTGCCGCGCGCTGACTTCTCAGGGCGCCAAGCTCCCCCGCTTGTTCACCCATTCACCAGCGCCAACAGTTCCTCCGTATAGCGCTTACCCACCACCTTATCCGGCGACAGCGCGTCGCCAATCGCCGCCACCTCGGCCGCGCTCAGCTCGATCCCGGCCGCCGCCGTGTTCTGCTCGAGATGGCGTATCTTTCTTGCGCCGGGGATCGGCACGATGAAGTCGCCCTGGTGCAGCACCCAAGCCAGCGCCAGCTGCGCCGATGTGACGCCTTTTTCCACCGCCAGCTTTTCCAGCGTCGCAACGACCTTGGCGTTTGCCGCCATGGCGTCGGCCTGGAAACGCGGCAAGGTGCGGCGCCAGTCGTCGTCGCTGAGGGCCTCGGGCTTGGCGATGGTGCCGGTGAGCAGGCCGCGACCGAGCGGGCTGTAGGGGACGAAGCCGATGCCGAGTTCGCGGCAGACATCGAACACTTCGTCTTCGGGGTCGCGGCTCCAGAGCGAATATTCACTCTGCACGGCAGCGATCGGGTGCACGGCGTGCGCCCGGCGGATGGTGGTGGCACTGACCTCCGACAGGCCCAGCGCCCGCACCTTGCCGTCGCGCACCAGTTCCGCCATGGCGCCGACCGTGTCCTCTATCGGCACGCCGGGATCGACGCGGTGCTGGTAGTAGAGGTCGATGACATCGGTATCGAGCCGTTTCAGCGAGGCTTCCGCCACTGCCTTGACGTGCTCCGGGCGGCTATCGACGCCAACCATACGTTCGAGGCCTGAGCCTTCCTCGGAAATCTTGAAGCCGAATTTGGTGGCGATCGTCACCCTGTCGCGCACCGGCTTCAACGCCTTGCCGAGAAGGATCTCGTTCTCAAAGGGACCATAGACTTCGGCGGTGTCGAAAAACGTCACGCCGATCTCGACAGCGCGGCGCAGCGTGGCGATTGCGTCCGCCTCGGCCTGACCGCCATAGGCGAAGCTCATGCCCATGCAGCCGAGGCCGACGGGGAAGACTTCGAGTTCAGTACCAAGTTTGCGGGTTTTCATGGCGCGTCTCCTTGTTGCGATGAAAGAGAGATAGCGCTTGGCTTTACGTTCGATAATTGGCTGTCATTCGCACGGGCTGTTCTATAAAATAGAGCAATGAACCGAGCGCATCTTTCTCAACTCGCTGTACTGGCAACAGTCGCCCAATGCGGCAGTTTTCGTGGCGCGGCGCGCGAACTGGCCATAGCGCCCTCGGCAGTGAGCCATGCCGTGTCCAGCCTGGAGGCGCGGCTCGGCGTGCGGCTTTTGGCGCGCAGCACCCGCAGCGTAGCGCCAACGGAAGAGGGCGCGCAGTTGCTCGAACGGCTGCGGCCGGCGCTGTCCGAGATCGATCTGGCGCTGGAAACGGCGATCGAGGCGCGCGACCGGCCGGCCGGGAACCTGCGGCTGACCGTGCCGCGCACCGCGGCCCACCTGGCATTGACGCCCAGGCTCGGCGGCTTTGCCGCGGCCTATCCTGACATCGTGCTGGAAATCGTCATCGAGGATCGCTTCACCGACGTCGTCGAAGGCGGCTTCGATGCCGGCGTGCGGCTCGGTGAGAGCCTGCAGCGCGACATGATCGCGGTGCGCATCGGACCGGACCTTCGCGGCGCCGTGGTCGGCGCGCCATCCTATTTCGCGACCATGCCAAGACCCCGCCATCCGCGCGATCTTGCCGACCACCGCTGCATCCGCTTCCGTTTTTCCAGCGGCATTCTTTACCGCTGGGAATTCGAGAAGGATGGCGAAGAGATCGAGATCGCGGCGCAAGGGCCGCTGATCCTCGACGAAGACCATCTGATCGCCCAGGCGGCGGTCGACGGCGCTGGGCTCGCCTTCGTCTTCGACGATTATGTGCGCGCGCCGCTCGCCGACGGTCGCTTGATCCGCGTGCTGGAAGACTGGTGTCCGCCCTTCGACGGTTTCTTCGTCTACTACCCCAGCCGCCGCCAGATGCGCCCGGCGCTGCGGGCGTTTGTGGATTTCTTCAAGGTCGGTGGTTAGCCACCTCCCCCTAGTGGGGAGGGTCGATCCGCGTAGCGGATCGGGGTGGGAGTCTTCGTAGGGCGCTACCCCCCACCCCGTCGCTTCGCGCCGACCCTCCCCACAAGGGGGAGGGTGGAAGAAAGCCCAGCTGCCATTCGTTCACCAACCATGCCGGCATTCATCACCAACAATTCAACCCGCTACGGCTGGGCGGCGATCGTCCTCCACTGGCTGATCGGCATCCTGTTCATCGGCCAGTTCATGCTCGGCTTCATCATGGTGCGGTTGACCAGCCAGCGCACCGCCTTCGAGCTGATCCAGCTGCACAAATCCTTCGGCTTCCTGCTGCTCGGCCTCCTCATCCTGCGCATTGCCTGGCGGCTCGGCAATACGGCCCCGGCCTTGCCGGCCTCGGTCGGAGGCCTGGAGCGTCGGACGGCGCCGCTGGCGCATCTGGCGCTTTATGGCTTCCAGCTCGCGGTGCCGCTGTCCGGCTGGGCACTGGTTTCGGTGTCGATGCTGGAGATACCCAGCATGCCGTTCAACCTGTTCGTGATGCCGAACCTGCCGCTCGGCGTGTCCGATGCGGCGGAAAACTTCTGGGCGATAGCACACTGGTATCTCGCCTATGTCGGCATTGCCTTGGTCGCGCTGCATGCACTGGCGGCACTGCGGCATCATTTCTGGCTCCACGACAGCGTGCTCACGCGCATGATCACGCCTTCGTCAGATCAGGACATGGAATAGGGCGCGCCGCGCATTCGTTCATTGGGGTGAGGGCGCAAGACTTCGCCTGCCTCAGAAGGACAAACCCATGTATGCGCGCATCTTCGGATTGGCGGCTGTTGCCGTTTGCCTTGCAATGCCTGTCTCCGCCGCTGTGGACCTCGGCGACGCCGCCGGCACCTACACGGTCAACCCGGCCAGCTCCAGCATTCGCTTCTCCATCGGCAAGGTCGGTGGCGGCGGCCTCGACGGCGCCTTTGGCCGCTTCAAGGGCTCCATCCGCATCGACAACAGCGATGTCGGCCGTTCCGCGGTCAACTTCACCATCTATCCCGAAAGCGTCGGCACCGGCCAGGGCCGCATCGATGCCTTCCTGCGCTCCGATGCGGTGTTCGACGTCGCCAACAGCCCCGAAATCCAGTTCCGCTCGACCAGCGTAACCCGAACCAGCGACACCACGGCGCTGGTCAGCGGCCGGCTGACGGCGCGCGGCAAGACGTTTGCGGAAAAGTTCACTGCCGAGCTCGGCGGGCTGAAGGGCGGCGTCATTAAATTCCGCGTCACCGGCAAGGTGCTGCGCTCCCGGTACGGCATGGATGTCGGCACGCCGATCTATTCGAATATTGTCGATTTCGACATGACGCTGACGGGCAAGCGAGGCTAGCAGGACCAGCGATCCGCATTGGCTTTTCCCGCAATTTCGGGCAAACCTCCTCGCCTGTAAATCGATAGGAGAAGCCTGATGTTCCGATGGGGTGTTTTGTCGACGGCCAAGATCGGCCGCGAGCAATTGTTGCCGGCAATCGTCGAGGCCGAGAATGGCGTTTTGTCCGCGATCGCCAGCCGCGACCTGTCGAAGGCCGAGGCCCTGGGCGAGCGGTTCGGCGCCAGACATGCCTTTGGTTCGTATGAGGAGCTGCTCGCTTCGAAAGACGTCGACGGCGTCTACATCCCGCTGCCGACCTCGCAGCATGTCGAATGGACGGCCAAGGCCATCGAAGCGGGAAAACATGTGCTGGTGGAGAAGCCGCTGGCGCTCGACGCCAAGGACATCGCGCCGCTGATCAAGCTGCGCGACAGCAAGAAGGTGCTGGTCTGCGAGGCCTTCATGGTCATCTACCACCCGCAATGGATCAAGGTGCGCGATCTCATCGCCGATGGCGCCATCGGCCGGCTGCGCCATGTGCAGGGCGCCTTCTCCTATTACAATGTCGATCCCACCAACATGCGCAACCAGCTCGATCTCGGCGGCGGCGCGCTGCCTGATATCGGCGTCTATCCGACGGTGTCGACGCGGTTTTCAACCGGCAAGGAGCCGCTCCGCGTGCAGGCGACGATCGAGCGCGACAAGAAATTCGGCACCGACATCTATTCCTCGATCCGCGCCGATTTCGGCGATTTCGAACTGTCCTTCTACCTCTCGACGCAGATGGCGGCGCGGCAGGTGATGGTGTTTCACGGCGAGAAGGGTTTCATCGAGGTGTTCTCGCCGTTCAATGCCGGGCTCTACGACCATCACCGCATCGAACTGCACAACCAGAACCATACGGAGGCGCAGGTGTTCCGCTTTCCCGGCACCCAGCAATACCGGCGCGAGGTCGAGACGTTTGCCAGGGCGGCACAGGGCGGCAAGGAGCGTATCTTCACGCTGGAGGAGTCCGTACTCAACCAGAAGGTCATTGACGCCATCTTCCGCGCCGGTGGCAAGGAAGGCTGGGAGGCCGTCTGATACAGCATCTTAGCCGGTAATTTCATGGGAGAAGGGCGTCCGCATTGTGCATGCGGACGCTCCTTTCCTATTGGACTGACGATCTCACGCGCCTCTGAGCGTCAGGTGCAAGGTCTCGGCGAAGCGGTCGGGATAGGGCGCAAAGCCCATATGGTCGCCGGGGAAGGCGGCGCGCTTGCTGCCGAGCCTGTCGGCCAGCGCCTTGCCCATGCCGTCGATCGGCTGGCCGATGGACTCTTCGCCGATGCCGACCACGACCGGGCGGCCGCGCAGCGCCTCGATATCAGGACGGTAGAGCGACAGCGGCATGACGCCATGCGCCAGCCAGTATTCGAAATTGCCGCTGACCCTGGCAAAGGTCTCGGCCTCCTCGGGCGACGGTTCGAACGAAGGCGGTCCGTCCTGCGGCCCGGCTTCATCCTGGCCCGGCCCTTCCGACAGGCTGTTCTCGCTGAAGAATTTCTGCATCGCCGCCTCGACGCCCTGGCTGCGATAGGTGTCGTGCAGGTCGCGCATGCCGGCCAGTGACGGCGACGGGTCGTCGAGCAGCATCATGCTGGGCGGCTCATGCGCCACCAGCGCACGAACCCGGCCGGGATGGCGGGCGGCGAGGTTGAGCCCGATCTGGGCGCCGCCGCTGGTGCCGAACACATAGGCCGGTCCGGCGCCAAGCGCCTCGATCAATCGCGCGGCATCGTCGCCATGGACATCGAGGTCCTGCTCTTGCGGCTCTCCGTCGAAGGTGCTGCGCGAATTGCCGCGCGGATCATAGGCGACCACCGTGTAGCGGTCGGCGAGGTGGCCCGCGACATCGGCGAAGACGCCGGCGTCCTGCGGTCCGCCGGGGATTATCAACAGTACGGGGCCGGAACCGCGCATCTCATAATAGAGGCTGGCGCCCGGTACTTTCAGCGTCGACGTTTGGGGGGTCATGTCCATCTCTCCTGTTGTTCTCATGTCGAAGTTCGGCTTTGCGCCGGGTCCGATCATTTGCTGGCGACAACCATGCGGTTGCCCTCGCTGTCGCGGAATTCGGCGACCGTGCGGCCCGGCTGCCAAGTCGCTTCCTGCGGCTCGGTGATGATTTCGACGCCGCGCGCCTTCAGGCCCGCGACCGTTGCCTCGACATCGCCATCAACGAGCACCAGCACGGGCTCAGTGCCCGGCGTGTCATCGGGGCGTTTGACGAAATGCAAATTGGTGACGGCGCCGGGAAATGTCAGCTCGATCCAGCGCCAGCCGCTGTCGCCCATCAGCTGGTCCTCCGCCACCTGGCAAGCAAGATGGCCGGTGTAGAAGGCCTTGGCGCGGTCCTGGTCGAACACCGGCAATTCGGCAAACTGGATGTGCATGATGGGTCTCTCCTGCTCCTCGATGGCTGCCGCGCAGCCGTCCACGGGAAAGACGATCCGGACGATCGAAAAGATTCGCCGGGCGACGAATCTTTTCGAGGCCGCGAAACGTCTTCTCCGTGCAGAGTTGAAAAACAGGAGACGACAATGGGCTACAATCTCATCCGCTACGGCGTGAAGGACGAAAGCATCGCCGAGAACCGTATGCTGGTTGCACAGGTGTTCGAGGCACTCGACGACACGAAGCCGCAATCTGTGCGCTACCTCGTCCTGGAACTGGAGAATGGCGAGTTCATCCATCTTGTCAGCCAGGATGGCGACGGCCTGACCGGGCTCGCAGCCTTCAAGGCCTTCAGCGCCGATCATGCCGGACGCCGCTCGACGCCGCTTGCCAGATCGCCGGCAAAGATCGTCGGCAATTATCGTATGCTGGCCGGCGAGGTCGTGCCGGCTTGAATGCAAAGACCGGCATTTAGGGAACGGACAGGATGAACACAGCAAAACTCGACCGCGTTGCCCTGGAGGCGATGCTCGGCTCCTTGCGACCGAAGCTGCACCGCTACTGCGCCCGCATGGCCGGCTCGGTGATCGATGGCGAGGACATCGTCCAGGAGACACTGATCAAGGCACTGCAGGCCATCGACGGCGACGCCGCCGTCGAGCGTCCGGAGCAATGGCTGTTCCGCATAGCCCACAATGCCGCGCAGGATCATCTGCGCCGGCGCCAGCGGGAGCAGGCGCGCATGAGCGAGACCGACATGACGACGATCGAAGACCCCTCCGCAAGCGCCGATGCGAGGCTCGCCACCGCCGCCAGCCTGCGAAGCTTCATGCAGCTGGCAACAGTGCAGCGCAGCGCCGTGATCCTTGTCGACGTGCTTGGCCTCAGCCTGCACGAAACCTGCGAAGTGTCCGGCGCGACCCTGGCCGCGACCAAGGCAGCGCTGCATCGCGGGCGGTCGCAGCTGCGCCTGCTGGCGTCACAGGACGAGCAGGCGCCTGCCCCAAAACTCGACACCGGTGACGAGCGGCGCCTGCGCCGCTATGTCGACCTGTTCAACGCGCGCGACTTCGACGCCGTGCGCGCGTTGATCGCCGAGGATATCCAGCTTGAAGTCGTCAACCGCACCCGCATGCGCGGCAAGGCGCAGGTTTCCAACTATTTCGGCAATTACGACCGTGTCCAGGACTGGGCGCTGTCGCTCGGCTTCGTCGACCGCAGGCCGGCCATCCTGATCCGCAACCCGCAAACGGGAGATGACGCCGTGCGCGGCTTCATGCTGGTCGACTGGCAGGATGGAAAGGTCAGCCATATCCGCGATTTCCGCTACGCGCCCTATTGCCTTGCCGATGCGGACATCCGCTTCATCGACGAGTAAGCATCGGCCAGAGAGCGCGGGCTTCGCGCCTCAGGCGAAGCTTTGCAAATTGGCGTCCTGCAGCTTGGAGCCGGCGAGCAAGGCCTCGAGCACCTGCTTCTTGAGCGACAGGCACTGCGAACGGGCAAGCTTTGCGATGGCCGAGACCTCGGCCAGCTCGCAGGCAAGCACCAACTCCTTCTGCTGGCCGATGATCGCTTGCGTGAAGTCGCGCGATTTGAAGCCGAGATGGAGGACACGCTCCGACTGGTCGAGCGTTTGGTCGAGCAGGCGAACTAGGCGCAGATTGCCGGAGAGTTCGGCCAGGGCCAGGCGAAAGGCGCGGTCGGCCGCCAGAAAGGCGACATGGCTGCGCAGCGTCTCCGGCTTCAGCACCTTTTGCGCCGCCAGCCTGATGTCGTCGAGCCCGCGTTCGGTGAGGTTGGCCGCGGCCACCCGGAACACTTCCGGCTCGATCAGGCTGCGGACGTCGAAAATCTCGTCGACGTCGCGCAGGCTAAGCGGTGCGATGACATAGCCGCGGCGCGGCTCGCTCTTGATCAGCCCTTCCTGCGTCAGGCGGGCCAAAGCCGAGCGGATCGTCGCCTTTCTGATCTGGTAGCGGTCGCCGATCTGCTTTTCGGTCAGGCTTTCGCCGGGTTGCAGGACGCAGGCGACGATGTCGCTCTTCAGCTGCTCATAAGCTTCCTCGCTGCGCAATATGTCGGCGGTCGACGGCGCCTTGACGGCGGACGGTGACACTGATTTCGGAAGAGCCATATCTGCCTGCCCGTTTGGTCTGCCCGCGTGGTCTGCCCGCGTGGTCTGCCCGCGTAGTCTGCCCGCGTAGTCTGCTTGCCCGTTCGACCATCCGGTTGACGGGTCTGCCGGCATTCGCTAGCCTGAGCATCTCAGTTGTATTGGTTGAGCTTCCCAATGGAGATGACGACAAATGCCTCTTGCCGCCAACTCGCCTCTTTACGCCGTAACCTCCGATATCGTCAACGCAGCCAAAGGTGCTCATGCCTTCGAACGGGTCAAGGCGGTGCTGCGCGAACACACCGACCGCTTCCATGCATCAGGCGTGCTCGCGCATGAGGAAGACGACGATGAGGTGCTGCTGCATGCCAGCCCTGACTTGACCATCTACCACATCACGCTGTCGCCCGGCCTGCAGTACCCGCCGCACAACCATCTGATGGATGCGCTGATCGGCATCTACAAGGGCAGCGAGACCAACTTCATCTATCCCGTCGACGGCAGCGAGATCGATGCGCCGGAACGCCACGACATCGCGGCGCCCGCGGTGGTGCATATGAACCCGGATACGGTGCATGCGGTCGCCAACACCGGCAGCGCCCGCTCGGGCGCACTGCATGTCTATCTCGGCAATCTGACGGAGACCCACCGCCACATGTGGAGCCCGGACAGCAACCAGGCAGAGCCGTTCGACAATATGCGGTATCTGGCTGGTGCGAGGCCGATTGGGTCCTGATCCGGGATAGGCGGAATAACGGTCGCCGCATACCGGCCCATTTCAAGAACACCGCAGCGCGTTGATTAGCGCAGTTAGTGCGGCAGGCTGATGCTGGCGACTGGGGTAATACATGAAGAAGCCTGGAATAGGCGGCGTCCAGTTCTCCAGCACTCGAATGAGGCGGTGCTCGGCAACGTGTTCCGCGACCTGCTCTTCATATGTGAGGCCAAGACCGGCTAGCGGATCGCAGGAAATCACAGTTTCGGCGGAAATGGCGCGCCCGAAGAGATTCGAACTCCTGACCCCCAGATTCGTAGTCTGGTGCTCTATCCAGCTGAGCTACGGGCGCGCAACAGGCCATGCTTTACATAGCCCCGCTAACCGATCCTGACGACCGGCCGCGACAAGACGTGTTCCCTAGCGACTGAATTTCCGAAAAGCAAGCCAATCCGGCAAAAGTTTTGTCGCAGCTGCTTTCGACGGTGCCGATCAAGGTGTGCTGAGATTCAGCTAAGTCCGACTTCGGCTGAATATCAAATACAGCTCAGGCCGGGCGGCGCAGGCCGCTGCGGGCCTGGTCGAGGCGGACCGGCTGGTCGGGGATGGTGACGGCGAAGGTGGTGCGGCCGCCGATCGATTCGACCAGTTCCACCGTGCCGCCATGGGCGCGGATCAGCTCGTGCGCGATGGCCAGGCCAAGGCCGGTGCCGCCGCTGCGGGCCGAGCCGCGAAACGCTGCGAACAGGTTTTCTCGCGCCTTCGCCGGCAGGCCGGGACCGGTGTCGGTGACAATGATGCGGCTTACGCTGCCTATGCGCTCGGCCGATACGGCGAGCCGGCGCACCAGCGCGCTCTCGGCGTCGGCCGCCATCGCCTGCACCGCGTTTCGGCACAGATTGGTGAGCACGCGAAACAGCTGGTCGGAATCGGCATCGACCTCGAAGGCGAGCTCGACGGCATTGACGAATTCGATGCCGTCCTCGATGTCGAGCAGGCCGTGGACGTCGTCGACCAGCTGGCGCAGCCGCAAGCGGCGGCGTGAGGGCGCCGGCTCCTGTGTGCGGCCATAGTGGAGCACGCCTTCGGAATAGGAGACGGCGCGGTCGAGCGCGCGCAACAGCTTTGGCGCGAAGGCCTGCACCGTCGGGTCCTTGACCAGGCGCAAGCGGTCCGACATCAGCTGCGCCGAGGCCAGGATGTTGCGCATGTCGTGGTTGATCTTGGAGACGGCGAGGCCAAGGTCGGCAAGGTGCTTCTGCTCCGACAGCATCTTTTGCAGCCGTTCCTGCATCTGCGACAGTTCGCGCTCGGCAACGCCGATCTCGTCGGCACGGGCGGCCGGGTGGATGATGCGCCCTGGATCGTCGGGCGCCTCGGAAAAGGACAGCATCGAGCGCGTCATGGTGCGGATCGGGCCGATCATGATCAGGTCGATCGCGGCATAGACCAGCATTGCGGTGAACAGCGAGATCAGCAGCGAGACGAAGGCGACGTTGCGCGAATAGCGCAGCATGGCGTTGCGCAGGGAATAGTCGGGCATGATCAGCTCGAATTCCTTGTCGCTGTCGCCGACGGGGCCGAACACCCGCAGCATGCGCTTGCCGCCGAAGAACAGCGTATCCAGCGCCCCGGTCATGCCCTTGATCATGCCGACATTGGCGATGTCGATATGCTCGTCGACCTGCGGCGGCATCTCGGCCACCACCAGCAGGCGCGATACGCCGCCGTCGCGCACCGCGATCGCCTTGGCGCCGATTGCCATCAGCACGTCGTTCTGGGCGGCGCGGGAGAGCGAATTGGGCTCGCCCTGCACCAGCACGATCGACACCGCGGCAGCGGTGCTTAGCCGCTCCTTCAGCCAGGCCAGGCGGTAGCTGGCGATCCAGGGCAGGAAAATGAGGACTTCGGCCAGGAGCACGAAGACAATGGTGAGCAAGAGCAGCTTGGTCGACAGGCCGCGCGCCAAGGGCACTGAACGATTGGGCACCGAACGGCTCGCAACCGGGCGAACGGTCGCCGGGCTGGCATCGGCTGTCGCCGGGCCGCTCCCTTCATCCGCTGATGCAACTTCGCTCATTAAGGCCTGTCTTCACAAACGCTTGATCGGTTGAGATTAGGCGATTGCGGCTTTTTTGCCAATTTCATCCTTCGTTGGACGATGGTACCAGCAATAAAGATAGCCTCGAACTGGGTGTTCGCGCCGCGACGAACGGGGTGTCGCGTCGTGACGAACTGGCAGTTCGCACTGCGACGAACTGGCGTTCGCGCCGGATTGACTCCCAAAACCCTTCTTTCTATAAGCCGCTCACGCTCGGGCCATTCGTCCCGGCGCGGTTTCGATCGCGCCAATGCCGGCCCGGCAAAGCTCCTGTTACACAGTGACAGAATCAAGAAGGGCCGCACCCCGCGGTATTAAAACAAATGAAGCGTACCTACCAACCGTCCAAACTCGTCCGCAAACGCCGGCACGGTTTCCGTGCTCGCATGGCCACCAAGGGTGGTCGCGGCGTCGTCGCAGCTCGCCGCAACCGCGGCCGCAAGCGGCTCAGCGCCTGAACGGAAGACGAGATCGTTGCCCGCAACCGGCAAGCCAGTGGGACCAAACCCCAAGCGGCTTCTGAAACGTGCGGAATTCCTGGCCGTCCGCCGCGGTGAAAAGCGGCGCGGGCGGCTTTTTCTCGTCGAAGTTCTCGACCGCAATGACGGCCTGCCGCCGCGCGTCGGCTTCACCGTCACCAAGAAGGTCGGCAATGCGGTTGTCCGCAACCGCGTCAGGCGGCGGCTGAAAGAAGCCGTGCGCACCCATGCCGCAAGTGACATGGCGCCCGGCAATGACTATGTCATCGTCGGGCGTGAAGACGTGCTCACCATTCCGTTCGGCCAGTTGAAGGCCGAACTCTCCCGCCGTCTCAGCGGAACACGATAGGCCAAGGGCTTTCGATGGAAAACAACCGGAACTTCTACATCACCATCGTCTTGTCGGTGCTGATCCTCGGGCTGTGGCAATATTTTTATGTGCTGCCGCGCAGCGAACAGCAGCGCGAGGCGGCCCGCATCGAAGAGCAGCGGGCGGCGGAGCAGAAGAAGGCGGCCGAGGCCGCCAATCCCGGCGGCACGACGGCGCCCTCGGCGCCCGGCGCCATTCCAAACGCGCCCGGCACCTATGTCACCACGCCGGAAGGCCGCGCGCAGGAAGTGGCCAAGACGGCCCGCGTCAACATCGACACGCCGAGCCTGTCGGGCTCGATCAACCTGACCGGCGCGCGTCTCGACGACCTAAAGCTCAAGCACTATACCGAGACGGTCGACAAGACATCGCCGCAGATCCAGCTGCTCAATCCGCAGGCGCTGCCCACCGGCTATTATGCCGAGATCGGCTTTGTCGGCAGCGACACGACCGGCACGGTGCCGGGCCCGGAAACGGTCTGGAGCGTCGACGGCAATGCGACTCTGACGCCGGCGACGCCAGTGACGCTGACCTTCACCAACGACAAGGGCCTGACCTTCAAGCGCACGATCTCCGTCGACGGCGACTACATGTTCACCGTTTCCGATGCGGTGCAGAATTCAGGCTCGGCCCCGGTCACGCTGTCCAATTACGGCCGCGTCATCCGTTTCGACAAGCCAGCCATTGCCAGCTCCTATGTGCTGCATGAAGGCCTGATCGGCGTCACCGGCACGGAAGGCCTGCAGGAGCACAAATACGCCGACATCGAGAAGAACAAGCTCTATACGCCGAGCAAATCGACCGATGGCTGGCTTGGCATCACCGACAAATATTGGGCGGTCACCCTGGTGCCGACCGAGAAGCAGCCCTTCCAGCCGCACTATGCCTATTACGACAATGGCCGCCCGCGCTACCAGTCGGACTTCCTCACCGACCCGATCACCATTGCCGCCGGCCAGTCGGCGACGGTGGAGACCGAGATCTTCGCCGGCGCCAAGGAAGTCAACAAGATCAACGCCTACGCCCAGGACCGGCAGATCAGGCTGTTCGACCGGCTGATCGATTGGGGGTGGTTCATCTGGATCACCAAGCCGATGTTCTACCTGATCGACACGCTGTACAAATTCTTCGGCAATTTCGGTCTGGCCATCCTTGCCACCACCGTCGTCGTCAAAACCCTCTTCTTCCCGCTCGCCAACAAATCCTATGCGTCGATGGCGAACATGAAGAAGGTGCAGCCCAAGATGCTCGAGATCCGCGAGAAATACGCGGACGACAAGATGAAGCAGCAACAGGCGATGATGGAGCTGTACAAGACCGAGAAGATCAATCCGCTCGCCGGCTGCTGGCCGGTGGCGCTGCAGATCCCGGTGTTCTTCTCGCTCTACAAGGTGCTCTACATCACCATCGAGATGCGGCACGCGCCGTTCTTCGGCTGGGTCCAGGATCTGGCCGCGCCCGATCCGACCTCGGTCTTCAACCTGTTCGGCCTGCTGCCCTTCGCGCCACCGGCCTTCCTGCCGCATATGGGCGCCTGGGCGGTGGTGATGGGCATCACCATGTTCCTGCAGATGCGCATGAACCCGACCCCGCCGGATCCGACGCAGGCGCAGATCTTTACCTGGATGCCGGTGATCTTCACCTTCATGATGGGCAGCTTCCCGGCCGGCCTCGTCATCTACTGGGCCTGGAACAACACGCTGTCGATCCTGCAGCAGGGCGTGATCATGAAGCGCCAGGGCGCCAAGATCGAATTGTGGGACAATCTGACGGCATTGTTCCGAAAGAAACCCTCGCCGGCTGAATAAACGGCGTGGCAATCAAAGCCCCGGCTCGTCCGGGGTTTTTGTGGACGAGGCGCGCATCACGTTCCCGTGAGGCGCGAAACTTGCGGCGTGCAACCGGCGTGGCTGCTGCTTGTACCGCCAAGGCCGATCAACACCGATCAGCTCTAATCCGAAGACCGCTGTTTTTGATCCGTGACCCCGTCATGTCCATCGCGGGGATGCGGCGCGTGGAATGGGCATTCGCCTTTAAGTATTTGTTATCATTATCGTTTTTTACTCTGCACCGAAACTTTCCCGCAATCGCCGCGTAACTCTTCCCGACAATCGAATCAACAATTGTCGCACCAGAAGGGTTCTCCAATGGCAAAGTCCATCCTCAAGGCATTCTGCTTTTCCGCCGGCCTGGCTCTATCGGGCCTCGCAGCTACGACGGCCTATACGCTCGCCAATCCCGCCGTTGGCGGCGCTGCGATGCTGACCTCGAAGAACATCGTCGAGAACGCCCTCAACTCGCCGATCCACAAGACGCTGGTTGCCGCCGTCAAGGCCGCCGGCCTGGTCGACACGCTGGAAAGCGCGGGACCCTTCACGGTGTTTGCGCCGACCGATTCCGCCTTCAAGAAACTGCCGGCCGGCACCGTCGCCACGCTGGTGAAGCCCGAAAATAAGGACAAGCTGGCCAAGATCCTGACCGCCCATGTCGTGGCCGGCAAGATCTCCGCCAAGGATATGATGACCAAGGCCAAGGCGATGGGTGGCAAGTATGAAATGAAGACCGTCAGCGGCGACACGCTGATCGCCGAGGTAAAAAAAGGCGCGCTTTATATCGTCGACGAATCCGGCGGCGCCGCCAAGGTAACGGTCGCCGACGTCAACCAGTCGAACGGCGTCATCCACGTCGTCAACAAGGTGCTGTTGCCGAAGTAACGGTTTTAGGCAACGGCGAATGACGGCGGGCTGCGACGGGCTTTCTCGGTCTGCCTTCCCCACCTCACGGCGAGGTGCCATTCTTTTGAAGCCGTCTTCGCCACCACGGGGTCCTGCTTGTCCTTCGCAGGGCCCCGTTTTTCGTTTCAGGGCGCCTTAGGCGACTGCGCTGCGGTCGACCTGATCGTGATCTGCCGCGGCACGAACTGAACATCGAAGCCCAGCAGGGCTCGCTCATCGGGCGATTGGTGCTATAGGGCGGATCACGCCATCTAGAATGGCGGCTTTAATTTGCGCCACTCTCGACGGATCTCGCCATGGACGGACCCAACCCAGACATCAAGCACCCGATCCCGATGCACACCCGCGTCGGCTTCCTGAAGCCCCTGGTCACCGCGCCGAATATCGAGATCGGCGACTTCACCTATTATGACGATCCGGACGGACCGGACAAATTCGCCGAGCGATGCGTGCTGCATCATTATCCCTTCATCGGCGACAAGCTGATCATCGGCAAGTTCTGCGCCATCGCGGAGGGCGCGCGCTTCATCATGAACGGCGCCAACCATGCCATGTCCGGCTTTTCCACCTATCCGTTCAACATTTTCGGCCATGGCTGGGAGCAAGGCTTCGACCCGAAGACGTGGTCACAGGAAGTGCGCGGCGACACGGTGGTCGGCAATGATGTATGGATCG
This sequence comes from Mesorhizobium sp. M0772, assembly GCF_040320135.1. Taxonomy (NCBI): domain Bacteria; kingdom Pseudomonadati; phylum Pseudomonadota; class Alphaproteobacteria; order Hyphomicrobiales; family Phyllobacteriaceae; genus Mesorhizobium; species Mesorhizobium sp. M0772. The sequence continues at coordinate 15,094 of NZ_JAMYPB010000010.1, forward strand.
GCATGGATGCGGTGATCATGCCCGGCGTGTCGGTCGGCAATGGCGCCATCGTGGCGGCGAAATCGGTGGTGACGCATGACGTGCCGGCCTATGCGATCGTCGCCGGCAATGCGGCAAAGGTGGTGAAGATGCGTTTCGACGACAGGACGGTGCGGCGGTTGCTGGCTGTGGCGTGGTGGAATTGGCCGGTGGACAAGATCGGCCGCAACCTCAACGCCATCCGAGGCGCCGATATTTCCAGGCTGGAGGCAGCGATTTGAACGCGCTGGGCAACACCGTCATCGGCACCGACCTGTTCACCAAGGGGTGGATCTTCATCCGCGGCGTGCCGGCGATGAAGTTCCTGCCGCCGGAGGGGCCGCCTGAGATCGCCTTTGCCGGCCGCTCCAATGTCGGCAAGTCGTCGCTGATCAATGCGCTCGTCGGCCATAACGGGCTGGCGCGCACCTCCAACACGCCGGGGCGCACGCAGGAGCTCAACTATTTCGTGCCGGGCGGGTTTTCCGGCGAAGGCACCGACTTGCCGCCAATGGCGCTGGTCGACATGCCGGGCTACGGCTATGCCAGCGCGCCGAAGGAAAAAGTCGACGATTGGACCAAGCTGGTCTTCGATTATTTCAAGGGCCGCGTGACGCTGAAGCGAGTCTATGTGCTGATCGATTCCCGGCATGGCATCAAAGCCAAGGACGACGAGGTGCTGTCACTGCTCGACAAGGCGGCGGTGTCCTACCAGATCGTGCTGACCAAGACCGACAAGATCAAGGCCGCCGGCGTGCCGCGGCTGATCGAAGAGACATTACTGAAGATCAAGAAGCGACCGGCGGCGTTTCCGTTCGTGCTCGCCACGTCGTCGGAAAAGGGCGAGGGTCTGGACGAACTGCGCGCGGCGATCGTGCTGGCGGCCAATGGCGGTTAAAAGCAACTCCGGGAAAAGTGTGAAGCGGTTTTCCGTCCGGAGTTGCGAAAAAAGACCTTTGGCTAACTAGGCCTTTGCCTTGGACTTCGCCTCGAGCGCGATCATCTGATGGCTTTCTTCCTCGGCAAGCTTTTCGGTGCCGTAGGACTTCAGGAACAGGCTGACGCCCGACCGCACGATGTGGTCGATTTCATCCTGGCTCGGCGCCTTGGTGCGGTAGGCGAAGATGCACTGGCGAAACAGGCCGGCGAGGCACAGTTCGGTGAATTGATAGGCGGCAAGATCGACATCATCGATCTTGAGCAGGCCGCGTTCGATGGCTGCATTGAGGAACTTGACCACCTTGTCGTGGCCGCGTTTGGGGCCACGTTCGTAAAACCGCGCGCCCATGTCCGGTATCCTGTCGGAGGCGCCGATCACGGTGCGTTGCGCCTGGATGACCTTGGCCGAGGTGATCTTCATCGACAGCACCTTGCCGAATTTCACCAGCGTCTGGCGCAGATCGTCGGCGCGGTCGAGCATGTCGTACATGTTCTTGAAGATGGTGCCGCGCTCTTCCTCGATCAGCGCCTCGAACAGCTCTTCCTTGTTGGCGAAGTAGACATAGATCGTGCCCTTGGAGACGCCGGCCTCGCGGGTAATGTCGTTCATCGACGCCGCTTCGAAGCCCTTGTCGATGAACACGCGCCGCGCGCCCTCAATGATCTGGCTGCGCTTGACCGGATCCTGGCCCGCCGCCGGGCGGCCGCGACGCGCACTATCCAGCACATCGCACCGATCATTTTCGACGTCGGGTAACGTGTCGGCCATTAAAGTCACACCTCGCGAAATAATTCGAACCGAGCGGTTCGATTGCTCTTGATATGGGCCCGCCTTAGCGCTATGTCAACGTTCGCATCGAACCGAACGGTTCAGTATAACACATTTTCCTTATGTAGCTACGGTAGCGAGATATCATGTCCTCGAACACGCCAACCACCGCCGAAGTCCGCCCCTTTCCCAACGCCAAGGTCTCGCCGGTTATCGAAGCGCCGGAAGCGCCCATCAAGCCTGCCGCCGAAGTTTTGGCCGAGGTGCCGGCCAAGAAGAAGCGGTCGGCTCGCTCGTTGATGCTGCCGATCATCGGCCTCGCTCTGCTCAGTGCCGGCGCCTGGTATGGCTATAATTACTGGACCGACGGCCGGTTCCTGATTTCGACCGACGACGCCTATGTCCAGGCCGACATGTCGTTCGTCTCGCCGAAGATTTCCGGCTATGTCGATCAAGTCAAGGTCTCGGAGAACCAGCAGGTCAAGGCTGGCGATCCGCTGCTGACGATCGATGACGGCGACTACAGAATAGCCGTTGCCCAGGCGGAGGCGCAGATCGCCACGCTGGCCAAGACGCTCGACCGTATCGACGCGCAGACCAAGGCGGCGCAAGCTTCGCTGCAACAGGCGCAGGCGCAGAAGGTCGCCGACCAGGCGGCAGCCGACAATGCCGCTCGCGCCCAGCAGCGCGCCGCGCAACTGGTCAAGACGCATGTCGGCACGCAGGCGCAACTGGACGATGCCCAGACCGCTCTCGATCAGGCCAATGCGGCCCTTGTCGGCGCCGACGCGCAGATTGCAGCCGCACAGGCCAATATCGGCGTGTTCGAAGCGCAGCGCGCCGAATCGGCCAGCACGCTGGCTTCGCTGCGGCTGAACCGCGACAAGGCCGCGCGCGATCTGTCTTTCACCGTGCTCAAGGCGCCTTATGACGGCGTCGTCGGCAACCGCTCGGTCGAGCAGGGCGACCTCGTCAGCCCCGGCCAGAAGCTCGCCGTCGTGGTGCCGCTGGAAAAGCTCTACATCGTTGCCAACTTCAAGGAGACGCAGCTGGCCAAGCTGGTGCCCGGCGAGAAGGTGCGGGTCTCGGTCGACGCCACGGACGGCCATGATTTCGAAGGCACGGTGTCGTCGCTGGCGCCGGCTTCGGGTGCGGTGTTCTCGCTGCTGCCGCCGGAAAATGCCACCGGCAACTTCACCAAGGTGGTGCAGCGCATCCCGGTTCGCATCGACGTGCCGGCCGATGTGCTGAAGGCAGGCAGGCTGCGCGCCGGCCTGAGCGTCGTTGTCGCCGTCGACAGCCGCACGGCTCCGGCCGCGGCGAACTGAGCGAAAGCCGGGAGCAATGCCATGGCAACCGCAACCATAACAGCAGGAGCGGCGCCGGTGCCTGCCATGCCGGCGGTACCGACGACCATCTCGACGCGCCGCCTCATCGCCTTCCTGGCGATGGTGTTCGGCATGTTCATGGCGATCCTCGACATCCAGATCGTCTCAGCCTCGCTGGCCGAGATCCAGGCTGGCCTCAGCGCCAGTTCCGATGAAATCCCATGGGTGCAGACCGCCTATCTGATCGCCGAAGTGGTGATGATCCCGCTGTCGGGCTTCCTCAGCCGGATGCTGTCGACGCGCGTGCTGTTTGCAGGCGCCGCGGCCGGCTTCACGGCGGCCAGCGCGCTGGCCGCGACCGCCACCAACATCGACCAGATGATCGTCTACCGCGCCATCCAGGGCTTTATCGGCGGCGGCATGATCCCGAGCGTTTTCGCCGCCGCCTTCACCATCTTCCCGCCGTCGCGCCGCGCCATGGTGTCGCCGATGATCGGCCTGGTGGCGACGCTGGCGCCGACCATCGGCCCGACCGTCGGCGGCTATATCAGCCATGCCATGTCGTGGCACTGGCTGTTCCTGATCAATGTCATTCCAGGCATTCTGGTGACGGTTACGACCTGGACCCTGATCGATTTTGACAAGCCCAATCTCGGCCTGTTCAGCAAGTTCGACTGGTGGGGCCTTGCCGGTATGGCGGCATTTCTCGGCTGCATGGAATATGTGCTCGAGGAAGGTCCGAACCATGACTGGCTGCAGGAACAGGCCGTGTTCATCTGCGCCATCATCATGGTTGTCGGTGCGGCGCTGTTCTTCTGGCGTGCCTTCACCGCCGAGGAGCCTATCGTCGATCTCAGGGCCTTCACCAACGTCAATTTCGCCTTCGGTTCGCTGTTCTCCTTCGTCATCGGAATCGGCCTGTACGGTCTGACCTATCTCTATCCAGTGTTCCTCGGACGCATCCGCGGCTACGATTCCTTGATGATCGGCGAAGCCCTGTTCGTCAGCGGCCTGGCGATGTTCGTCACTGCGCCGATTTCCGGCATCTTGTCGAGCAAGATGGATTTGCGCATCATGATGATGATCGGGCTGTTCGGTTTCGCTGCCGGCACATGGTGGATGACGCATCTGACCGCCGACTGGGATTTCTGGGAATTGCTGATCCCGCAGATCCTGCGCGGCAGCTCGATGATGCTGTGCATGGTGCCGATCAACAACATTGCGCTCGGCACCTTGCCGCCGGACCGGCTGAAGAACGCGTCGGGCCTGTTCAACCTGACCCGCAACCTCGGCGGTGCGGTCGGCCTTGCCGTCATCAACACCGTGCTGATCGATCGCAGCGCCTTCCACTACGCCAGGCTGGCCGAGCATGTGGAATGGGGCAGTGCGGCGGCGCAGACCAAGCTGCAGAACATGACGCTCGACTTCCAGCAGACTCCCGGCCTCGACGCCACCAAGGCGGCGATCTCCAAACTGTCGGGCATGGTCCAGCAGCAGGCGTCGCTGCTGTCGTTCATGGATGTGTTCACCATGCTGACCGTGCTGTTCGCGACCATGGCGGTCTTCACCCTGGTCATCGCCAAGCCGGCGCCGCCCGCGGGCAGCGGTGGCGGAGGCCATTGAGCGCGCCGGACCCCCCGCCTGGCGCCCTCGTGTGTGACCCCGGAAATCACCCCCGATTTCCGGGGTCACGCTTAAGCATCGATCGTTATCAAGCTCCTTGGTCGAACACCCGGCGCGCTATGCTGCGGCAGGCGGCCCAAACCATTTGGTCAGCGAGTCGGTTAGCCCGGCTGCTTCAGGGCCGCCGACCCAGGCCACATAACCGTCAGGCCGGACCAGCACTGCGCGTGGGGCTTCGACTGCCCCCAGCACCGGAAGCTCCCATGCGCCATCGTAGCTGGCGTCGACCAGCTGAATCCGCTCCACCCACTGGCCGATACCAAAAGCGCCGGGCTCACCAAGATTAAGCAGCAGCGGCCGAGCGTCATGCAGCAGGGCGAAAACCGGCAGCGGACCGGCAGAGGTGACGAGGTCGAGATCAGGCATGCGACGTCCCAGCAGCGGATGCCCTTCGCCAAGATCGTAGTGAATGTCCAGGCCGGACATCATCCCGGCAAAACGCTTGCGCGGCTCTTCCATGGCGAGCAGTTCGGCCATTGTATCGCGCAACGCTTTGGTACGCTCGTCTTCGCGACGGAGCACGACCGACGCCATGGTGTTTTTCATCACACGCGCGGCAATCGGGTGGCGCTCTGCCTGGTAGCTGTCGAGAAGGCTTTCGGGCGCAGTTTTCCTGACCACCTGGGCGAGCTTCCAGCCCAGATTGACCGCGTCGTGCACACCGGTCTGCAGACCCTGTCCGCCGTCGGCGGATGGACATGCGCGGCGTCGCCGGCGAGCAGCACCCGCCCCTTGCGGTATGAGGCTGCCTGCCGGGCCATGTCGGTGAAGCGGGCCAGCGATGTTGGATTGTGGACGCCGTAATCGGTGCCGTAGACGGCAATGAGCGCCTCGCTGAGCTCATGCAATGTGGGCACGCCGCCGGCCCCAACCTCGCGTTCGGTCACCAGCACCCGTACCGTACCGTCTTCCAGTCTGCTGAGGCCGTGAATTCCGATGGCATCGCGGTGGATACCCCATTGCGGCTCTTCTGTTACCTCGATCTCGGCGATCAAATTGCTGGTTGTCGGCTCGGAACCGGGGAACTCTATGCCAACCGCCTTGCGCACGAGACTTCTGCCGCCGTCACAGCCGACGAGATAATCGGCACGAAGCGACCCGCCATCGCTCAGCGCGACATCGACGCCGCCGCCATCCTGCACCAAGCCTGTCACCTCGCGGCCACGGTAGACCGTGACGCCAAGTTCATCGACCCAGCAGGCAAGGATGCGCTCTATGTGCTTTTGCCACAGCGCCAGCCCGTAATCGTGGCGAGTGGGGAAGTCGCTGATATCAAGCGAAACGCCGGCGAAGCCTGCGACCTGTGCGGTCTGGCCTTGCGACAGGAACCGATCGGCAATGCCGCGCTGGTCGAAGATCTCGATGGTGCGCGAATGCAGGCCGCCCGAGCGCGCGCCCGCGAGGTCCTGGTTCTCGCGCCGCTCGACGATGGCGACATCGATGCCGGCCAGGGAAAGCTCGCCGGCCAGCATCAACCCGGTCGGGCCGCCGCCGGCGATCACCACGGAATGGGATATTCGCGGCCGGTCGGCATCAACACCGTCGGTCGATTTGGCGCTCGATTTGGGCTCGCCGTCGCGAGCCCGTGCTTCAGTTCGTTGCATAAGGTTCTGGCCCTCTCGTTAAGGGCTGCGGAATCTACGCATAAAAAGCCGTCTGCCAATTCTTGAAGTTGACTGTTTTCGCCCCATTTCAACAGATAAGAGGCGGTCGTCACGCCGGCTCCAAATCCCCACCCCGCTAAAGACGCCGAACGGTCAGGCAGTGGCCGGCTTGAAGCTGAGCGCAACGCCGTTGATGCAATGGCGCAGGCCGGTCGGCGCCGGGCCATCGTCGAAGACATGGCCGAGATGGCCGCCACAGCGGCGGCAGTGGACCTCGGTACGGGTCATGCCGAGCGAACGGTCCTCGGTCTTGCCGACGGCGTTGGCAATCTCCTGCCAGAAGCTCGGCCAGCCGGTGCCGGACTCGAACTTGGTGTCTGAGGGGTAGACCGGCAGGTCGCAACCGGCGCAGGCGAAAATGCCCTTGCGATGCTCGTTGAGCAGCGGGCTGGTGCCGGGATATTCGGTGCCTTCCTTGCGCAGCACGTTGAAGGCTTCGTCGGACAGGATGGCGTGCCATTCGGTGTCGGTCTTGGTGACCTCGAAGGTTTCGGCAGCCTTAGCGGGCCCGCCCATGCGCAACGTTGCCGCCGCGCCGGCCACGGCAGCGATGGCGGCGCCGCTCAAAAGCAAATCTCGACGGTTCATGACAGAAATCCTCCTGCGGGTTGTTTTGCCAAATTTGGCCGCCACTGGAAAATCAAAAGCCGGTGACGGTTGTCCTGCAAACGAACGCTCCACACCGGCTCCGCGCTTGTTGCGGACGGGATGGAGCGCTCGGTCGTTTGCTCGGCCCACGGGGGCGGGGCCGCGCAATCTGCAGGAGCTTACCGCCTGTTCGTCGGCGGCAGGGGCTTTGTTACATCTTCGGCAGCAGGACCTTGTCGATGACGTGGATGACGCCGTTCGACTGCTCGACGTCGGCGATCGTCACATTGGCGACATTGCCGTTCTCGTCGGTCACGGTGACCTTGCCGCCATCAGCCTTGAGCGACAGCTCGCAGCCGCCGACCGTCTTGACCTTGTGGGTGCCGCCATCGGCCTTGGCCATCGAGGCGACATCGGCGCCCATCGCCTTGGCGCCGATGACATGGCAGGTCAGGATCTTGGTGAGCTTGTCCTTGTTCTCGGGCTTGAGCAGCGACTCGACCGTGCCAGCCGGAAGCGCGGCGAAGGCCTCATTGGTCGGCGCGAAGACGGTGAACGGGCCGGCGCCCTGCAGTGTCTCGACCAGGCCGGCAGCCTTGACGGCGGCGACCAGTGTCGTGTGATCCTTCGAATTGACGGCGTTCTCGACGATGTTCTTGTTGGCGTACATGGCGGCGCCGCCAACCATCGGATTCTCGGCATAGGCGATTGTGGCGAGGGCGGAGACGGCAATGGTACCGGCGAGCAAAAGGGTGGCGATTCTACGCATAGTGTTCGAACTCCTCGGGGTTATTGTTTCCTCTTTCGGGAACATGAGGAGATACGGAATAGAACTGCCTGAGTTTCCGCGCGCCGGGAAAAATTTATCCTTTATCTTGTCGGCGAATTATCTCCGGAGATCGAATCTCTAATCTCCAGCAGCGTATCCAAAACGAAAACAGCGGAAGATGTACTTCCGCTGCCTTCATTATCACGTCATGGTTTTACGATCTATCAGATGCCCTTCAGGTCGCCCGCGGCAACGACCGGTCCGGTCGGCTGTCCCGTCGTCGAACCGCCCGTCGGCTCGACGCTGACAGCGAGCACGGCGCCCTGCGCCAGCTTCTGCTGCACTGCCGGGGTAACCGGAATGTGCGTGACCTGGCCGGCGGGAATGACACCCATCGAGACCGGCGCATTCTTGCCTTCGATCATCCACAGTTCGAAGTCCTTGCCGGCGGCGCGTTCGCCCGAAACCAGCGACAGGCCGACATCGCGGCGGGATGCGTCGTAGACGACGAGGTATTTGACGTCGCTGCCTTCGGCAGCCAGCGAGGCGACGAGGCGCTCCTGCGGCACGACGGCCGGCGACCTGACGTAAGGCACGGCGGCATAGAGCACCAGGGCCGCGACAGCCGCTGCGGTGAGGCCGCGCCAGAAGCTAAGGCTGGACCACAGGCTGCCGCCCGGGGCCGTCGTCGACGCCGCGGTGGAGGAGAACAGCCGGCGATCGATAGCCGGCTTGATCGTGGCCGGCGGCTCTACCTCAGCATAAGCGGCAGCGATCGGCGAGAGGTTCACTTCCCAGGAATCGACGAGACGGGCAAAGCCGGTCTCCGCGTCGATGCGTCCGGAGGCTATCTGGCGCTCATCCGCCGGCAGCACGCCGAGAACGTATTCGGCTGCGAGCAGGTCGTCGCCTCCACGTTCCGGTCCATTTTCTTCTGCCAGGGTCATCTTTCCAGACATTCTCTAAGTTTCAACAGGCTGCGGCGCAGCCATGTCCGCATCGTGTTGAGCGGAACCTTGTGACGTTCCGCGAGCTCGGCGTAACTTTCGCCGTTCAAATAAGCACCCCGAACGGCTTGCGCCCGGTCTTGTTCCAACTCTTCAAGGCACTGATAGATGCGCTCGGATTCACCGCCCGCAACAACCATAGCCTCTGGCCCGGGACCGGGGTCAGTCACGTCGAGCGCGGCATCGATATCGGCAGCGGGCTTGCGTCGCGACCGGATGCGATCAATCGCATGATTGCGTGCTATGGCCACCAGCCAGGAGATTGGGCTGAGATCAGAAACAGCGAAACGATCCGCCTTCGTCCACACTTTGACGAAGACCTCTTGCAGCGCTTCTTCCGCATCTCCGCGATCCTTCAATACACGAAGGCACACGCCGAAAAGTTTCGCACTGGTTTGCCGGTAAAGCAGATCGAACGCAGTCCGATCCTTCATCGAGGTCCGGACAATCAGGGTGGAGATATCCTGCGGCGTCATACGGACAAGCTAAGCGATCACGATTTATTTGCAAAGGCAGAAATCTTGTTGTCCACGCAAACCATGTCCGCGCCCGATCGCCAGTAATCGCCGGTCGGTGCCAAGGAAATCGGCTGTCGTTAGCCTCCCGCAGAAAGGGGAACAGCAATGTCGGCCGAACGGATGCTGCGGGAGAACGATGCGACCGGCTTGGCGGAGCTGGTGCATAGAGGCGAGATCTCGCCGCCGGACCTTGTCGATGCTGCGATCGCGCGCGCCGAGGCAACCCGATCATTGCGCATCCGCCGCTTGCCTGAGGCGCCATGGGCCCGAAGGGGGCCGACGAGCTCATCGAAAACCTGCTCGACAAATTGCATCTGACCCGTCTCTTGGAGATCAGATCCCTGTTTGGGCAATTGATGGACAAGAGCCTGTGGTTCACCACTGGCCGGCGATCCAGAATGGCCTGCCGCTCGACATCCAGGGCGTCGGCCGCCCCGGCGACGAGCAGACGTTCTTGTCGCTCGCCGCGCAGATGGAGAAGATTTCCGGCTGGCTGACGCGGCGGGCGCCGCTCAAGGTGCCGGCCTGATCCGGCAGATTTCATCATCGTGATAGCAAAGCTGTTTGCGGCCTGGGCCAATTCCCGCTAAGACGCCGCCGTCCTTACCCGCATCCAGGGAACCATGCCGATGACGGAGATCACCGCCACCGCCGAAATGCAGGCCGCCCTGCTCTCGCGGGCCCTGCCCTATATGCAGCGCTACGAGCACAAGACGGTGGTGGTGAAATATGGCGGTCATGCCATGGGCGATATCGAGCTCGGCAAGGCTTTCGCCCGTGACATCGCGCTGCTGAAGCAGTCCGGCGTCAACCCGATCGTCGTCCATGGCGGCGGGCCGCAGATCGGCGCCATGCTGGCCAAGATGGGCATCGAATCCAAGTTCGAAGGCGGGCTGCGCGTCACGGACCAGAAGACGGTCGAGATCGTCGAGATGGTGCTGGCCGGTTCGATCAACAAGGAGATCGTCGCGCTGATCAACGCCGAGGGCGAATGGGCGATCGGCCTGTGCGGCAAGGACGGCAACATGGTGTTCGCCGAAAAGGCGCGCAAGACCATGATCGACCCGGACTCCAACATCGAGCGTGTGCTCGATCTCGGTTTCGTCGGCGAGCCGGTCGAGGTCGACCGCACCCTGCTCGACCTGCTGGCACGCTCGGAAATGATCCCGGTGCTGGCGCCGGTGGCGCCCGGCCGCGACGGCCACACGTACAACATCAATGCCGACACCTTCGCCGGTGCCATCGCCGGCGCCTGCCAGGCGACGCGCCTTTTGTTCCTGACCGACGTGCCCGGCGTGCTCGACAAGAACAAGAAGCTGATCGACGAGCTGACGGTGGCCGAAGCCAAGGCGCTGATCAAGGACGGCACGGTGTCGGGCGGCATGATCCCCAAAGTCGAGACCTGCATCGAGGCGATCGAGCGCGGCGTCGAAGGCGTCGTCATCCTCAACGGCAAGACGCCGCATGCGGTGCTTCTGGAACTGTTCACCGAACACGGCGCCGGCACGCTGATCGTGCCCTGATCGGCAACTGGCTTGGCGGCCAGTTGGTCGGCTGGCCAGCCCTTAGGCAGGCTGGGGCAGGCGCGCGATGACCTTTATCTCGAAGTCGAAGCCGGCTAACCAGTTGACGCCGACCGCCGTCCAATTGGTGTAGGGCGGTTCACCGAACACCTTCAGCCGAACGGCATCGATCACGGGCCATTGCGCTGCCGGATCGGTGTGGAAGGTGGTCACGTCGACTACATCGTCGAACGTGGCGCCCGCTGCTTTCAGCACTGCCGCGAGATTGTCGAAGGCAAGCTGGACCTGCTTTTCGAAGACAGGTTCGGGCGACCCGTCCTCGCGGCTGCCGACCTGGCCCGAGACGAATAAAAGATCGCCCGATCGGATTGCAGCAGAATAGCGATTGATCTCGTAGAGAGCCTGCCTGCCGGCAGGAAAGATCGCGTCACGTTTGGTCATTTTCACTCCATTGTCCGGGGCACTCACATACGTCCCGTATGCATGAGGTGGGTACATACGCTGCGTATGTCAATACGCATACGGTACGTATCTGTGAATGGCAGCGAGCCTGTCAGGCGCCGGCCGAGATCGCGACAGCCGCTTCGGCCGGCTTGCGCGACGGGCGCATGACGACCATGGATTCCTCATCGGCATCCTGCGGAGCGCCCCAGAACTCAGCCAGCGTCGGACCATCCTTGAGGCGGCGGTCGCGGGCCAGAAAACCCCAGACCTCGCGGAACCACACGCGGCGGCCCATTTGCGTGTACCAGCGCATCGAATGGCGCTGTTCGGGATCGGGGTGGAAGAGAATGCGCGCCAGCGCCTTCGGCCGCGACTGCACCGCGACCTCGATCAGCTTGACCGAGAAGAACAGCATCCACGGTTTCAGCCGCGTCATCTGCAGCACCTGGTGCTTGTAGTCCCACAGCCGGGCATCCGTCTGGATCACCTTGCGGTCCTTGGCGATGCGGAAGAACGGCGTCCAGCGGTGCGGCGTGACATAGAGCGCCTGGATCTGGTCGGGGTCATAGGCAAGCAGCTGGCGAAAGCCGCGCCACAGATCGCGAAAGGTCTCATCCTCGAACCCAGCCACCCAGGTCGCCATGGACAGTATGCCATGCTGGCGGAGCAGCCGGATCGCCTCGCGGTCGGATGAGGTGCTGCCGCCCTTGCGGATCAGTTGAAGCGTCTGCTCGTCGGTGTTTTCCATGCCGAGCAGCCAGCGGATGACGCCGGCCTTGCGATAGAGGTGCAGGATGTCGGCATCGCGCACGATGTCGTCGGCCCGGGTCGAGCCGACGATCAGCACCGGCACGTTCTCGGCGATCAGCGCATCGAGAAAGGCGCGCCAAACCTTCTTCGATACGGTCGGGTTTTCGTCGGCGAGGTTGATCAGTTCGACGCCGTGCTGGCGGTGCAGCCAGGCAATCTCCTGCGCAAATTTCTTGGGGTCGCGGTGCCGCCAGCGGGTCCAGAAACCGCGCTGGCCGCAATAGTTGCACAGATGCGGGCAGCCCCGCGAAAACTGCATGACCACGGCGCGCTTGCCGCCCCAATAGCTGTAGCGGCGGTGATCGATCAGCTCCCAGCCGACGCGGTACTCGTCCAGATTGGCAGTGGTCCCGGCCGGCCGCGTCGCGAAGGGGCGGCCGAGATCGTCGCGATAGGCGATACCCGCGACATCGGCCAGTGGCCGGCGATTGTCCAGTGCCACGACCAGGGCAAGGATGGTTGCCTCGCCCTCGCCGCGCACGATGAAGTCGAAGACATCGCTCGCCGCCAGTATGTCGCGCCAGTGATAGGTCGGGAACACGCCGCCATAGATCACAAGCGTCGCCGGCTCGAGCGCCTTGACCATGCGGGCGATCGCGAGCGCGGTGGGATGCGCCGAGGTCGAGCCGGAATGGCCGATCAGGATGCAATCGGGCTGGCCGCTGAGCGCATCGCGCACCAGCGTTTCCAACGGCATCGGCCCGAATTCGGCATCGACCAGCCGGACTTTATGGCCGGCGTCGATAAGCGGGCCGCCCAGCGCCAGCAGGCCGAGCGGTGGCAGATGGTCATCGGGCACGCGGCTGCCGATGGCGGTGTGCGGCGGATTGATCAGCACGATGTTCATGACGGACCTTTGAGCGACGGTCCGCATGGCGTAGCCGGCGTTTCAGTTTCGCATTTGGGCTCCGTTCAGCAGTTTGCGTGCAGCTTTTCCGCAGAAATGGCGATGCGTGTCCTACCGCCTGAGGTGGGCGAGCGGCACGTGGCCCGGGCCCTTGATGTTCTGCAGCACCAGCTGGGTGTGAACGTCGCGCACGCCGGCAAGGCGCATCAGGCGGTGCATGACGAAGGCGTTGAGTTCGTCGACCGACGGCACCATGACGTGCAGCAGGAAATCGTGGTCGCCGGTCATCGTCCAGCATGACGACACTTCGTCCATGCGTTGCACGGCGGCGATGAAGGTTTCGGGCGAACCGTCGCTGTGGCTGGTGAGGCGCACCTGGATGAACACCTCGACCATCAGGCCGACGGCGCGGCGGTTGAGCACGGCGGCAAAGCCCTTGATGATGCCGGCCTCCTGCAGCGCCTCGAAGCGGCGGGCGCAAGGCGTCGTCGACAGGCCGATCTCCTGCGCCAGTTCGGACACGGGCTTGCGTCCATCGCGCTGAAGAACATCCAGCATCTTGATCTCGAAATCGTCGAACTGAGGCATTTTCACTCTCTTTCAGCTTCTGCTTGGTGATTTTTACCTCAAATCATGGACCCAAGCCATCATCAAAGCTGAATTGCCTCGCCGGCCGCCGCTAGACTCTGCGGACATATTCAAGTGTCACGATCAGGGGAGAAGAACCATGACGACGATGAGCGTTGCCGAATATGCCCGTGATTGCGCGGCGCAAGGCCTGCGTGGCGACTATTCGGTGTGCCGTTCCGACTTCACCGTGGCGCAGGGCTACAACTACATCGCCGACGAACAAGCGGTGTGGCGCACGCTGTGCGACCGGCAGACCAAGCTGACGCAGAAGCTGGCGCACCATTCCTATCTCGATGGGATCGCCGCGCTCGGCCTGCTCGACGAGATCCCGGATTTCGGCGCGGTCTCAGACAAGCTGCGCAAGCTGACCGGCTGGGAAATCGTCGCCGTGCCTGGCCTCATCCCGGCCGCGCCCTTCTTCGACCATCTCGCCAACCGGCGCTTTCCGGTAACCAACTGGCTGCGCACCAAGGACGAGCTCGACTACATCGTCGAACCCGACATGTTCCACGACTTCTTCGGCCATGTGCCCATCCTGACGCAGCCGGTGTTTGCCGACTTCATGCAGATGTATGGCGAAAAGGCCGAGAGCGTGATTGCGCTGGGCGGTGACGAGATGATCACCCGGCTGTACTGGTACACCGCCGAATACGGGCTGATACAGGAGGAGGGCCAGAAGCTGAAAGCTTTCGGCGCCGGGCTGATGTCGTCGTTCACCGAATTGCAGTTCGCCGTCGCGAGCCCGGACGCGCACCACGTGCCCTTCGACCTCGAAACGGTGATGCGCACCGGCTACGAGATCGACAAGTTCCAGCGCGCCTATTTCGTGCTGCCGTCTTTCGACGTGTTGCGCGATGCGTTCCGGACCGCCGATTTCAAGGCGATCGTCGCCCGCCGCAAGGGGCAGCCAGCACTGGATCCAGCGACGGTTTAGCAAATCCTGAAGGGTTTGTGCGGCACCTACCCCCACCCTTAATCCCTCCCCAAAGGGGAGGGAGATCTCGTTGGCGCTAATTTCCGAGGGTTTCGACACCAAGGCATGGGTAGCGCCGGCAGCAATCCTGTCGCGCCGTTCGCTTTTTTGACAATCAGACGGTGATGACTTCGTCACACCGGGGGGATTACTTCGTCACACCGTGATTACTTTGGTCAGATGGTCGCCTAGCCGGCAGGCAAGTGCGGTGATCGTCGTCGTCGGGTTGCATTCGCCCGACGTGCAGAATACCGAGGAACCGCCGACATAGAGATTGTCCATGCCGTGCACCTTGCAGTTGGCGTCGACCACGCTCTTGGTGACATCGGTGCCCATGCGCGTGCCGCCCATATGATGGTGGCCGGCCAGTTCCTCATCCGTCGGGTAGTCCTCGCCATTGGTCAGCCAGTCCATGATGCGGACGCGGCCGAGGTCCTTCTCGATCAGCGTCGTTCCGAACAGCTTGAGCCCCTCGAGGATGGTGCGGCGCTCCAACGGCGACTTCTTCCAGTGCAGCTCGATGCGCGGCACGCCGGCACGGTCGACATCGGTCTTCGACAATTCGATATGGTTCGAGGCCAGCGGCGCCTGTTCCCAGGCGACGTAGAGCTGGGCGGCGCAGCGCAGGTTCTGGCTGAGCTGGTAGGCGACCCATTCGGCGGCCTCGGGCGCGGTGCAGGCAAGGTCGGCAATCAGGCTCTTGACGCCGGCATAGGGCGTCTCGATCAGGCGTATGCCGAAATTCATGATCTGCAGCCGCTCCATGGCGGCGAGCATCGGCGAGAAGAACGCCTCGTTGACGGCATCGACCTCGAACTCGCTGTAATCGGCCAGGATGGCATTGCCGCCCTCGAAGGTCGGGTGCTCCATCCAGTAGCGGCCAAGTGCCGTGGCGTTCGGCACCACGCCGCCATTCGAGCGCTGGTTCGACCATAGAAGCAGCCGCGAATTCTCCAGCCCGCCGGCGCAGACGATGAAATAATCGGCGCTGAAAGCGCCGGCATCCTTGCCGTTCGACCACAGCCTGGCGCCGGTCACTCGTTTGCCGTCCCCGGCAAGTTCGGTGGCATAGGTGTTGAGCACGAGCGCTATGTTTTTGCTCTTGTCGAGCTCGTCGGAGAATTTCTCGCCAAAGCGCACGGCCGGGCTCTTGATCAGCTGCACCCAGCGTATGTCGTCTGAAATCGGCACATCGGGCTTGAAGTCGGGAAGCTCGAGTATGTCGTGCACCTCGGGCAGATAGGGCTCGATGTCGGTCCGGGCGATTGGCCAGCCGGTGTCCGGCGCCCATGCCTTGGGCTCAAAGTCCTGCTTGTCGAGCACGCGGCACCAGCCGGCCCAGTGGTTCGACGACCCGCCCATGACGCGCAGCCGGGTGATGTCGAGATCGAAATATTGATCGCCGACCGTGGAGCCGCGGTAGAAATCCTGCGACTCGTCGCTGAATTCGCGTGCGCCGGCCTCCAGCACCACGACCGGAATGCCGGCGGCGCCGAGCTTTCTGGCAATGGTGGTGCCGGCCGGCCCGGAGCCGAGAATGCAGACCTTGGGCTTGAAATCCGAGGCTCGAAACGCCTCATAGCTGTCGAAGATCATGCCAGGTCGCTCCGCTTCAGGATCCAGCCATTGACCACGACGATCTCGTCGGGATCGGCCGGAGGGCGGTCGCTGTCAGGCTGCTTGCGAAAAAGCTGTAGCGCCGGCATCGCAATCAGCGCCTGCACGATGGTGCGGCGCGATATTTTCCTGATGAAGAAACTCATGACACGTCTCTGGATGGGGGCTTCGATCCACGCATGGCGTTCCCTGAACGGCACAGGTACCGGCCAGACATGCCATTCCCGTGCCAAGCCTTGCCTGTAAACGAGTTACAACCCGGTAAACGGCGCAGTTGCGTGGAAACAATGTTGGCGAACCGTTAACAGCCCCACCACCAACACCTAGGCAGCTTCGGAAATGTCCCGGTCGAGGATCGACAAATTGCGGCCGCGGTGCTTGGCCTCGTAGAGCCGGCGGTCGGCGGCGCGCATCAGGTCCGAGACATCGGCATCTTGCGCACAGGTGATGCCGCCGATCGAGACGGTCAGCGGCACCGTGCGCTCGTCGACCGGACGAAAGCGGACCAGCTCGACTTCACGGCGGATGCGCTCGGCCACGCGCCGGGCTTCGGCTTCCGTAGCGCCGACCAGGAAGGCGCCGAACTCCTCACCGCCAATGCGGCCGAGCACGTCGCCGCTGCGGACGCCGCGCTCGATGGCGCTGGCGATCAACACCAGTGCGTCATCGCCGGTCAGATGGCCGAAACTGTCGTTGATCGCCTTGAAATGGTCGGCGTCGATGATCAGCAGCGCGCCGCGATCGGATTTGCGCCGCGAGCCGTCCAACGCGGCAAAGAAGCTCTCGCGGTTGAGCATGCCGGTCATGTCGTCGCGGCTCGCCTTCGCCGACAGGCGCCGATGCGCGGCGGCGAGCTGGGCATGCGCGCGGGCGAGATCGCGATGCGCGTTTTTCAGTCGGTCGCTCTGCCAGAAGGTGCTGGCGCAGGCGATCCAGGCGAGCGCCAGCGGGCACACCGTCGATGTCAGCCAGACAGTGCGGTCGACCGGAAAACCCATGGCGGGAACGATGATCAGCGTCAGCAAAAGCGAGATGGCTACCGAGCCGAATGCGACCGCGGCGGACTTTAAGACTATGCGACTCATCGCTGGCTCCCACTGAACCGTCTCTGTGCCAGCAAGCCCTGAAGGCCACCTTTCCGTGATGGCTAAAATTTGAATGGTGAGCCCATTTTTACAACTCTAGATGCACATAGGTTGTGGATAAGCTCTACATCAGAAAGGGGTTCGAACGGCAGATATTTCATGCCATAAGGACGCCATGACCACGCTGCCCGATCCCGCCCGCTTCGCCCATGTCACCGACTGGGTGTTCGACCTCGACAACACGCTTTATCCGCACCATTCGAATCTGTTTTCGCAGATCGACGTCAAGATGACGGCCTATGTCGGAGAACTGCTCACGCTGCCGCGCGAGGAAGCGCGCAAGCTGCAGAAGGAACTCTATCAGGAATATGGCACGACGCTGAACGGGCTGATGACGCGTCACGGCATCGACCCCGACGACTTTCTCGAAAAGGTGCATGATATCGACTATTCGTGGCTGGTGCCGGATCCGGTGCTGGGCACCGCTATCCGCCAGCTGCCCGGCCGCAAGTTCATCTTCACCAATGGCGACCGCAGGCACGCCGAGCGCACCGCGCGCCAGCTCGGCATACTCGACCATTTCGACGACATTTTCGATATCGTCGCCGCCGGGCTGACGCCGAAGCCGTCGCGGCAGACCTATGAGAAGTTTGCCGAACTGCACGCCGTCACCGGACACAATGCGGTGATGTTCGAGGATCTCGCCCGCAACCTCGAGGTGCCGAAATCACTGGGCATGACCACGGTGCTGGTGGTGCCGCGCAATTTCGAGCCGACCTTTGCCGAGATCTGGGAGCGCGATCCGGCCAATGAGGACGACGTCGATTTCGTCACCGACGATCTCGCGACGTTTCTGACGGGGATAGTGGAGGGGGTAGAGGAATTGAGGAGCTGAAGAATTGAAGAACTGGTGAAAGGGAGACCGATCCGGACCTCCTTTTCCTCAATTCTTCAGTTCTTCAATTCTTCAGTTCAATTCCCATTTCGCCGACCCTATTCTCCTAACTTGTAGAACCGGCTGATAATCCCCCACGCCTCATCCGCGGTGTCGACAAAGTCGATGATATCCTGGTCGCCGGGCGTGATGGTGCCTTGTTCGGCCAGGAAATCGAGGTCGATCGCGCGCTGCCAGAACGCCTTGCCGAACAGGATCACCGGCACGCGTTCCATGCGGCCGGTCTGGATCAGCGTCAGCGTCTCGAAGAACTCGTCCATGGTGCCGAAGCCGCCCGGAAACACCGCGACGGCCTTGGCGCGCATCACGAAATGCATCTTGCGGATGGCGAAATAGTGGAAGTTGAAGCACAGCTCCGGGGTCACATAGGCGTTCGGCGCCTGCTCGTGCGGCAGGACGATGTTGAGGCCGATCGACGGCGCGCCGACATCGTCGGCGCCGCGATTTCCCGCCTCCATCACGCCTGGGCCGCCACCGGTGACGACGACGAATTCGCGGTAGTAGGACGTGGCCGATTGCTGTGAGCAGAGGCGGGCGAATTTGCGCGCCTCCTCGTAATATTTGCTGTTTTCCTCGAGGTTTTTCTTTTGCGTCTCGTTCTTGGCGGCCCAGGCCTCGCCGCCGGGCTCGGGAATACGCGCGCCGCCGAACAGGATCACCGTCGAGCGGATGCCGCGCTCGGCCAGGATCATTTCGGGCTTCAAGAGCTCAAGCTGCAAGCGCACAGCGCGCAACTCCCGGCGCGTCATGAAGTCGGGATCGTTCCAGGCCAGCCGGTAGGTTTCGGCGCGAGTCTGCGGCGTGTCGGGAACGCTTTTCGAGCGCTCCAGATCCTCGTCCGAATGCGGCAGCGGCGTCCATCCCGCCTTTTCCATAGGAGTCATATGCTTTCTACCCGTCCCAACAGTTCACTTGCGCCGTCCCATGGCGCACGCGCGATTGACCCCCAATACGCCTTAACATAGGGTCCGCGCGACTTTCAAAACAAGGTTAAGGCCGACGGCCTTAACAGCGTGGTAACGGAGCGAATTCATGTCGAAGCCTGATCTGGCCAGCCTCGAAAAGACGATCGAGAAGGCCTTCGAGGAGCGCGACACGATTTCGACCGCGACCCGGGGCGAAACGCGCGACGCCATCCAGTCCTCACTCGACCTGCTCGACCGTGGCACCGTGCGCGTTGCCGAGCGCCAGGCCGATGGCAAATGGCATGTCAACCAATGGCTGAAGAAGGCGGTGCTGCTCTCGTTCCGGCTCTATCCGATGGAGATCATCAAGGGCGGCCCCGGCCAGGCGGTCTGGTGGGACAAGGTGGCGTCGAAGTTCGACGGCTGGAGCGCGGTCGATTTCGAGAAGGCAGGCTTCCGCGCCGTGCCGTCTTCGATCGTGCGCCGCTCGGCCTATGTCGCGCCGGGCGCGGTGCTGATGCCGTCCTTCGTCAATGTCGGCGCCTATGTCGATAGCGGCACCATGGTCGACACCTGGGCCTCGGTCGGCTCCTGCGCCCAGATCGGCAAGAATGTGCACCTCTCGGGCGGCGTAGGCATCGGCGGGGTGCTGGAGCCGATGCAGGCCGGCCCGACCATCATCGAGGACAATTGCTTCATCGGCGCGCGCTCCGAAGTGGTCGAGGGCTGCATCGTGCGCGAAGGCTCGGTGCTCGGAATGGGTGTGTTCATCGGCCAGTCGACCAAGATCGTCGACCGCGCCACCGGCGAAGTGTTTTATGGCGAGGTGCCGCCGAATTCGGTCGTCGTCGCCGGCTCGATGCCGGGCAAGGCCTTTCCGAACAACGAGCCGGGCCCTGGCCTCTACTGCGCCGTCATCGTCAAGCGCGTCGATGCCAAGACCCGGTCGAAAACCTCGATCAACGAACTGCTGCGTGATTGATCCTGTCCGAGCAACCAGAGCGCTCCAGATTGCCCAACACACCACCACTTCCCTGGCTTTTCTTCAGCCTCTCAGGGCGCGTCAGCCCAAGTGCCTACGTGCTCGCCGGGCTGCTGCTGGTGCTTGCACAGTTTTTCCCGCTCTACCAGTTGTCGAGACTGGAACCCGGCACCGCAACCAGCCAGAACTGGGCACTTGTGTTCTGGGTCGTTTTGCTGATCTCGACATGGTCGAGCTTTGCGGTAACCGCAAAGCGGTTTCATGATTTCGGCAAGCCGACTTATTACGCGTTGATCTCTCTTATCATCGGCCCCATTCTTCTCATCGTTCTAGCGTGTTTCCGCGGTGACCCCGGTCCGAACCGCTACGGCAAACGCAGCAACGCGCCGGCTGAACCATGAGCGCCGACCGGATATCTCGCCATGCGCTACCGCACGCTTGATCCGAAACTGATCATCGACACCGCCGAGCGGCTGGAAGAGCGCGTCGCCGAGCGTTTTCCCGATGCCGGCCTGCGCGGCGTCGCCGCCGAACTGGTGTCGCTGTCGCGCGACCTGGCCAAGGCGGCGCAGGCGCTGGAAGCGCCGATCTGGTGGCTGCGCGGCGCCATCGTCGCCGCTGTTGCCGCCGGCGCGCTGATCTTCCTATTCGTCGGCACCATCCTGCCGCTCATCCATATCTCGCAGGCCGACGATGCGGTGCAGTCGGTGCAAGGCATCGAAGCCACGATCAACATGATGATCCTTGCCGTGCTCGGCCTGCTGGCGCTGATCCGCACCGAGGAGCGCATCAAGCGCAAGCGGGTGTTCCGCCAGCTGCATGGGTTGAGATCGCTGATCCATGTCATCGACATGCACCAGCTGACCAAGGATCCGGCAGCATTGTCCGCCAATTTCAGGCCGACCGCGCATTCGCCGGCTCGCATCACCAATGCCGCCGACCTGGCGCGCTACCTCGACTATTGCTCGGAGATGCTGTCGATCACCGGCAAGATCGCGGCGCTGTTTGCGCAGTCGGTCAATGACGATGTGGTCATCGACGGCGTCAACGACGTCGAGAACCTGGCGTCCAACCTGTCGCGCAAGATCTGGCAGAAGATCACGCTGATCGAGAACCACCCGGCGGCGCAGCCCCTGCCGGCGCCAGGCCCGGCGAGCAAAGCGCCGGCTCCGAGGCGCGCACCAAAGCTGTGACGCGGCGGGCCCACGCGCCTGTTTTCGGGCTATGCGGGCCAAGGCCCGAGGCTCGCGGCAAGTAGACTATCCAGTGACGGCTTCCGGCGTCAGCCCGGGTGAGCCGCACTTTTCCCGCTCGGCCTGCCGCACCAGCGCGGTGACCCGCTTCAGCAGAGGCGCCGGCGTGCCGGCCTTTTCGGCGAGGCTCAGGACGGCCCCCTGCAGGTCACCGATCTCGGTCGGCCGGCCACGCTGGAGGTCGTCCCACATCGACGAACGCGCCTGCGGGTCGATGGCGAGCATGCGGCGGGCGACCAGCCGGAACAGCCAGTCCGGCAGCCGGAGCAGTTTCGGCAGCAGGACGGGATGCAAGCCGCCGATTCGTGCCGGCGCGATATGTAACGCCTTCATCGCCGCCAGGGCCTCGTCGATCTGACCGGCCAGGATCCGCCGCCAGCGGCGGTCGGCAAGTTCGCTCGCCAGCGGCAGGCCGGACAAGGCGACAAGCGCGTTGTTGAGGTTGATCAGCAGCTTGCCCCACTGCACGGCCTTCATATCGGCACGCGTTTCCACGCCAAGCCCTTCGACATCGAGAAGGCCGGCAAGCCCGGCCATACCGTCTTCGATCATCACCTTGCCGTCGCTGGCGCGATGCAGGTGAAGCGGCAAATTGCCTATGGCCGACTGGTCGACATTGAACGACACCATGCCGGCGAGCACAGTCCGGCCACCGAGCCCGGCGCGTAACCGGTCGGCATTGCCGACGCCGTTCTGCAGGCTGACCACCACGACATCGCTGCGCGCATGTCCGGCAACAAGCGACGCCATCTCCTCGGTAGCGCCGTTCTTGACCGTCACCAGCACCACGTCGGCGCTGGCGAGGGCAGCGGCGGGATCGGTGGTGACGGACTCCGGCCGGATGGATCGGTCGCGACCATCGAGATCGGTGATGCGCAGGCCACCGCCCAGCAAGGCCGTCGCTATGCCTGGCCGCGCCAAAAACACCACCTTGCGTCCGGCCAGCGCCAGGCAACCGCCGACATAGCAGCCGATGCTGCCGGCGCCGGCAATGACGATGGTCTTTTCGGCGTTGGCCATGCGATTATCTCGTGTTGGCCTGCACTATACGACAGGAAAACCATAATGTCGGCGGCAGGACCGGTCATCATCTCTGGCCGTGACAGGCCTTTCGCTTTCGACTATCGCTTTGCCCATGAAACTGCCGACCGATCCCGCCGCCAACCTCGCGACCCTCATACGCTGCGCCTCCGTAACGCCCGCCGAGGGCGGCGCGCTGGCTGCCCTGGAAGGCATGCTGAAGCCGCTCGGCTTTTCCGTCGAACGCCCTGTGTTTTCCGAAGACGGCACCCCCGACATCGAGAACCTCTACGCGCGTCGCTCCGGCAACGGGCCGCATCTGATGTTTGCCGGCCATACCGACGTGGTGCCGGCGGGCGACGAGGCGTCGTGGACGCATCCGCCCTTCGCCGCCGAGATCGCCAAGGGCGAGATGTATGGCCGCGGCGCCGTCGACATGAAGGGCGGCATCGCCTGTTTCATCGCCGCCTTGGCGCGCCATGTCGAGAAAAAGGGGGGTCCGAAAGGCTCGGTCTCGCTGCTGATTACCGGCGACGAGGAGGGGCCGGCGATCAACGGGACGACAAAACTGCTCGACTGGGCGGCGGCCAAGGGCGAGAGATGGGACGCCGCGATCGTTGGCGAGCCGACCAATCCGGACACGCTCGGCGACATGATCAAGATCGGCCGGCGTGGCTCGATGTCGGGCAGTCTCACGGTCAACGGCCGCCAGGGCCATGTCGCCTATCCATTGCTCGCCGACAATCCGGTGCGCGGCCTGATCAGCCTGGTCGACGCCTTGCTGTCGCCCGTCTTCGACAAGGGCACGAAGGATTTTCAGCCGACCAATCTGGAAGTGACCTCGATCGATGTCGGCAACCCGGCGACCAATGTCATTCCGGCCAAGGCGACAGCCACCTTCAACATCCGCTTCAACGACACATGGACTGCCGAGACGGTGCAGGCCGAGATCCATAACCGCCTCGACCAGGCGGCGAAGCGCAAGAAATACCGGACCGGCAAGACGCCGGTCGACTACGAGTTGATCTGGCGCGACCGGCCGAGCCATGTCTTCCTGACGCGCGACGACAAGCTGATCGAGACGCTGCGCGGGTCGATCAAGGCGACAGTCGGCAAGGAGCCGGCGCTGTCCACCTCGGGCGGAACCTCGGATGCGCGTTTCATCAAGGACTATTGCCCGGTGGTCGAGTTCGGCCTCGTCGGCAAGACCATGCACATGGTCGACGAGCGCGTCGCACTGGCCGACCTCGAGACGCTGACCCAAATCTACCAGCGCTTCATCGATGACTGGTTCGAGCAGGGCTGATCATGCTTTCGGTTGACGAGACCTCTTCATCGCTTAACGGCGCCTGGCGGCTGATGCTCGGAAAGGCCGACGGCTTGCGGCTGCTCGACCTTTCGGCGGACGGATTCTGGAATTCCTTCTTCGCCATCGTCGTCGCCGCGCCGGCGATGATCGTCGGCTGGGTCGGCACGGCCAACGAGATCGGCGATCCCAATGCGTTCGCCGGTCGGCTGGGCATGTTGGTTCGCCTGGCGACCGTCGACCTCGGCTCGTGGCTGCTGCCCCTGGTTGTGCTTGCCCTGGTCGCATCGCGCGCCGGCATCGGCGACCGCTTCGTCCACTATGTCGTCGCCAGCAACTGGGCGTCGGCGATCACCGCCTGGATGCTGCTGCCTTCAGCGCTGATCAGGCTTTTCCTGCCGTCCGGCAACCCGGTTGCCGAATTGGTGTGGCTGGTTCTGGTGGTGCTTTCGCTGGTACTCTCCTGGCGGATGACCAACGCCGCGATCGGCAAGGGCGCGGCTGTCGGCAGCGCCGTGTTCGCAGGCATGTTGGTGGTGTCTCTAGCCGTGTTGTTCGGCCTGGTGGCGCTGCTCGGCATCACTGTGCCGACCGCCGCTCCGGCCTAGAACTTTTCCGGATAGTCTACACCGACGAGAAAAAGCCCGTCGGGCGGCGCCACCTGGCCGCAGGCGGCGCGGTCTTGTGCAGCGAGCGCGGCCTTGAGGTCGGCGGCGGTCCAGCCGCCGTCGCCGACGCGTTTCAGCGAACCGACCATGGAGCGCACCTGGTTGTGCAGGAAAGAGCGCGCCGAGGCCCTGACTTCGATCAGGTCGCCCTGGCGGCTTACATCGAGCCGCTCCAGCGTCCGCACCGGACTATTGGCCTGGCATTGCGTCGAGCGGAAGGTGGTAAAGTCATGTCGGCCGAGCAGGACTTTCGCCGCTTCGTGCATGGCGTCCGCATCGAGCCGCTTCGGCACCCACCAGACCTTGCCCTTTTCCATCGCTGCAGGCGCGCGCCGGTTGAGGATGCGGTAGAGATAGTGGCGTCCGGTGGCCGAGAAACGGGCGTCGAACTCATTGAGGACAACCGTGGCCTGCAGGATGGCGATGCGCGCGCCTGCCGCCTGCAGGTGCGCGTTGACGGCGTCGCGCACCTTGTCGTTTGGCCATGCCTTGGCGAGGTCGACATGCGCCACCTGGGCGGTCGCATGCACGCCGGCGTCGGTGCGGCCGGCGGCGCGTATCCGCACCGCCTCACCGCAAAATTTCTCGATCGCCTGCTCTATCGCCTGCTGCACCGAAGGCTGATCCGCCTGGTGTTGCCAGCCGGCGAAGAGGCTGCCGTCATATTCGATATCGAGACGAAAACGCGGCATACACCCTTCGTTCAGGCGGCGAGTGCGGTAAAGGCCTGGGCGTAGACCAGTTTGCCTTTTTCGGGTGCGTCACCCCAGGCCAGCGCCTGCAGCGCTTCGCCCTGATATTCGCTCTCGAACATTTCGGCCCGCGCATGATTGTAGCCGAAGCGGCCATAATAGGCCGGATCGCCCAACACAACGGCGAGCGTCTCGCCGGCATCCCTGAGGCGGATATGCGCCTCGCGGATCAGCGCACCGCCAATGCCCGAGCCGTGGAACGAAGGTTCCACCGCCAACGGCGCCAGCGCCACGGCTGCGAACTGCTTGCCGCCGTTCTGGACGAACAGCCTGGAAAACAGGATGTGGCCGACCACCTGGCCGTCTTCTTCCGCCACCAGTTCGACAACGGCGTCGCCGCCGGTGACCAGAGCGTCGACCAGCCCGGCCTCCGCCTGCTGGCCGAATGCGTGTTCCTCGACCAGGCGTATGGCCTCGCGGTCCCGCGGCGTCGCGCCGCGTATCGACATCATGCTCATGAGAACTTCATTCCTTTTTCGATCTTGGCCCCGCGCAGAAACTCCTTCGCGGCAGCAGGCTTTCCGCCCGCCCGTTGAACTTCGACCAGCCTGACCGCGCCCGACCCGCAGGCGACCGTCAGCCGGTCATCGAGAATTCCTCCCGACTCGCCCATGCTTTCAGAAAGCGTACCTTCAGAAAGCGTCGAGCGAAGCAGTTTCAGCCGTTCCGTGCGGCCGCCGATGTCGGCTTCGCACCAGGCGCCGGGGAATGGCGACAGCCCGCGAATGTGATTGTGGACCTCCGCAGCCGGGCGCGTCCAGTCCACACGTGTCTCCGACTTATCGATTTTCCTGGCGTAGGTCACCCCGTCAGCCGCCTGCAAAGTCGATGCCAGGGTATTTGTCTCCAATCGGGACAGCGCTTCCACCATCAGCGTGGCAGCAATATTCATCAAGCGGTCGTGCAGATCGCCGGCCGTCATATCGGGCTCTATGGCGCATTTTTCAACCAGTGCCACCGGACCGGTGTCCAGGCCCTCTTCCATGCGCATCACCATCATGCCGGTCTCGACGTCGCCGGCCATAATGGCGCGCTGGATGGGAGCTGCACCACGCCAACGCGGCAAAAGCGAGGCGTGGCCGTTGAGGCAGCCGAGGCGCGGAGCCTCCAGAATAGCCTTCGGCAACAGCAAACCATACGCGACGACGACTGCGACATCGGCACGCAACGCATGGAAAGCAGCTTGCTCGCCCTCGCCCTTCAGCGACAGCGGCGTGCGCACTTCGATGCCCAGCCGCTCAGCCTCGCGCTGCACCGGCGACGGTGTGAGCTCCAGACCGCGGCGGCCGGCGGCGCGCGGCGGCTGGGTGTAGACGGCTGCTATCTCGTGCCCGGCCTCGGCAATCGCGCGCAGCACCGGCACCGAAAACTCCGGCGTGCCCATGAAGATGACGCGAAGCGGCATCTTCCCTATCCCACCAGCTTGCCCGGCGCCTTGTCCTTGGCGAGCTTCTTGAACTTCTTGACCACCATGTCGCGCTTCAGCTTCGAGATGTGGTCGATGAACAGCACACCGTTGAGATGGTCGATCTCGTGCTGCAGGCAGGTCGCCATCAGGCCTTCGGCCTCGATCTCCTGCAGCTTGCCGTCGCGGTCGAGATATTTCACGCGCACCGAGGCGGGACGCTCGACCTCGGCGTAATAGTCCGGGATCGACAGGCAGCCTTCCTCGTAGACCGAGCGAGCGTCGGCGCTTTCGAGGATTTCGGGATTGATGAAGACATGCGGCGCCGGCGGCTCGTCTTCCTTGGCGAGGTCGATGACCAGCATGCGCAGCGGCTCGCCGATCTGGATTGCGGCCAAGCCGATGCCCGGCGCATCATACATCGTCGCCAGCATGTCGTCGGCCAGTTTGCGCAAAGGCGCGTCGACGCGTTCGACCGGTTTGGAAACCTGGCGCAGGATAGGATCGGGAAGGATGATGAGCGGCTTGATCGACATGGCGCCTCACCTAAAACGTCGCAGGAGAAGCGTCAACCGGTGCGAATCGGTCTCGTTCACGTTTTGATCTGTGCCAGGTCTGCGAATCGGCTATGCTGGCGGGATGAACGACCTGAGCACCATCCTTTCCGAACCCGTTGCCCGGCTTGGCGCTACGACGATCACGCTCGGCCATGCACTGGCCATCGGCGCGCTGGTGTTTCTCGGCCTGTTCCTGGCGCTTGTCGTGGCGCTGTGGCGATCGGCCAAGGCGCGCACCATCGCCGCGGCGGAAGCTGCCGACCACGCCCGCGACGCCGAGGCGCGGATGGCCGGCATTTTGCAAAGCCAGGCCGAGATGCAGGGCCGCATGGGCGCTATCGCCGACGTGTTCGGCGCAAGGCAGGCCGAACTCAACCAGTCGATCGGCCAGCGCCTCGACGCCATGACCGGCAGGCTCGGTCAAACCATGACCGAACAGACCAAATCGACGCATGAGAGCCTCGCCAAACTGCAGGAACGGCTGGCGGTCATCGACACCGCGCAAGGCAACATCCAGTCGCTGGCCGGCCAGGTCGTGCAATTGCAGGCGATCCTGTCCAACAAGCAGACGCGCGGCGCCTTCGGCCAGTCGCGCATGGAGGCGATCGTCGCCGACGGCCTTCCGATGGGCGCCTACGAGTTCCAGGCAACGCTGTCAAACGGCAGCCGTCCCGACTGCCTGGTCAGGATGCCGAACGGTGCGCCGCAGCTTGCCATCGACGCCAAGTTTCCGCTGGAAGCCTGGAACGCCATTCGCGCCGCCGATGGCGCCGAACAACAGAAGATCGCGGCCCAGGCTTTCCGCCGCGACATCGAAATTCACGTCCGCGATATCTCGGAAAAATACCTGATCCAGGGCGAGACGCAGGACACCGCCTTCATGTTCGTGCCGTCGGAATCGGTGTTCGCCGAAATCCACGAGAATTTCGACGCCGTGGTCCAGAAGGCGCACCGGGCGCGTGTCATCATCGTCTCGCCGTCGCTTTTGATGCTGTCGATCCAGGTCATCCAGGCCATCCTCAAGGACGCCCGCATGCGCGAACAGGCGCATCTGATCCAGGGCGAGGTGATCCGGCTGATGGAAGACGTCGCGCGCGTCGACGAACGCGTGCGCCGGTTGCAGACGCATTTTGGCCAGTCGGCCAAGGATATCGACGAGATACTGGTGTCGACGTCGAAGGTGACCAAGCGCGGCCAAAAGATCGAAGCGCTGGAGCTTGGCGAAAGCGAAGCCGAAGTGCGCGGTGGCGGACCCGCCAAGGCCGAAGCCGGGGTGCGGGTGGCGGATTCCAAGACGGGGCAGCTCAGGCTACGTGTCGTCGAAGGCGACGATTAAAGCGCGTCGCGCTGAACGGATTCATACGACGCGCTTTAAAAGTCTTTGTTTTGATGCATGTCGTTGTCCCAGAACCGCGGCACACTTCTGGGCGCCATGCATTAGACCGTAGCCACGATCACGTGCGCCTGGATCTTGGCCGCAACCTCGCCGCTGCCGTGTCTGGCTGCAATCACGGACGCGGCGTGATCGGTTGCGGCTTCCAGTTTTCCTCTAGCCTCGATTTCGTTGCGAAGCGGAGTTCCCTGGCAATAGGCAACCGCCGGAAGGCGCGGCGAGGAGGCACGGCTTTGTTCGGCCCTCGTGTCGATCACCACACGGGAGAAACCTGCGGCTTCCAACTCGCCGCGGATCAATGCAATGTCATTGTAGCCGTGCGGCGTGCGGGCGAGAAAGCGGGGCGGATCGTTCGGAAAAATCTCCGCAAGAGCATTCGTCACATCATTGGCGAATACATTCTCTTCGATGCGATCCCACACGTTGAACAGGAAATGGCCGCCGGTCTTCAGGACCCGCTTTGCTTCGCGATAGCCGGCGGCTCGGTCGGGAAAGAACATCGCGCCGAACTGACAGCAAACGAGATCGAAAGCCGCATCTTCGAACGGCAGCGCCAGAGCATCCGCCTGACGCCATTGTATACGACTGTCGGGAGCTTGTCGCGAGGCCGCGTAGTCGAGCATAGGCTGGTTGAGGTCGGTCACGACATAGCTTGCGCCCGGAGACAGTTTTGGAGCCAATGCGCGGGTGACAACGCCGGTGCCGGCGGCGACTTCCAGGACGGCGCCGGGCGACAAGGACGCTGCCCGTCGTGCCAAATCCGCGGCGAACGGCTCGAAGATCAACGGCACCATGTAGCGGTCGTAGTTTTCCGGAATCGAGCCGGCAAACACTTTGTCCGTTTCCGACATTGCTATCCCCCGCCATCCGTTTGATGGCGAGCCTAGCACATTATTGGCTGGTTTGGGCCGCGTTTAACCGGGAGGCAGGTGCTACTGCGCCTCTACGATGCTTACGCCCTCGAATTCCGGAAGCCAGTGCAGGGCCGATCGGTGCCATTTCTGTTGGGTCGGAACGAGATCCTCGCGTTGCCGCGCGGTCCCCGCCCTGATCCCATAGACCTTCGGCCCGTCGCCAACCGACGTTGCGTAAAGATGCGAACCGCAGTCGCCGCAGAACGCCTGGGCACGCTTGGCGCCGCTCGATCCCGTCTTGATATAGACCTTCGGTGTGCCCTTGGTGATCCTGTAATGATCCTCAGGCGCGGGAACAGTGACACGAAAGGCGGTGCCGGTCAGTTGCTGGCAGTCGGTGCAATGACAGATAGAGGTCTTTTCCGGGTCGACCTCTGCTTCATAAGTTATGGCGCCGCAATGACACCCACCATCGATTTTCATGGTTGATTCTCCGAAATCCGTCGGGTGATCTTAGCGGGACCAGGCGATGGGGCCAACGGTGGACTGCTGGTCCAGAACTAGTCCGACGCTGCCTCGACCTGCTTGCGCCGGTGCTCCCAGGTTCCGGTCGTCTGCGGCTTGACGAACAGTCTGGTGATCTCCGGCATTTCTTTTTTCAAGAGCGCCTCGATGCGCTCGACACAGGCTTCGATCTCAGGCGCCGTCAGATGGTCCTCGAATTCGATGCTCAGCCCAGCGACGATCTGTCGAGGGCCGAGATGGACGGTGAGAACGCCGTTGGCCCGCTGCACTGCCGGATCCTGCTGGGCGATGGCCAGCACCTTGGCCTGCACTTCCGGGGAGGCCGGCTCACCGATGAGCAATCCCTTGCTTTCGCGCGCCAGAAAGATGGCGGTGGCGCCGAGGATCATCGCGATGCCGATCGAGGCGACGCCGTCGAGTTCGGGCATGTCGAGGAGTTCGGCCGCCAATATGCCGGCGAAGGCGACGAACAGACCGAGCAGGGCGGCGCTGTCCTCGAACAGGATCGTGTAGACGCTCGGATCCTTGCTCGATTGCACGGCCTGCAGCCAGCCTTGCTTGCCCTTCTGCTGGCGGAACTCCTTCAGAGCCACGTACCAGGAGCTGCCCTCGAACAGCATCGAGAGGCCAAGCACAATGTAGTTGATTTTGGGATTGGCGACCGGCTCAGGCGCCATGATGTGGACGACGCCTTCATAGAAGGACACGCCAGCGCCGAGCGCAAAGACGAGCAGGGCGACAATGAAGCTCCAGAAATACAGCTCGCGGCCATGGCCGAGCGGATGCGTGCGGTCCGGCGGACGGGCGGCGCGGTGCATGCCGTAGAGCAGCAGCCCGCCATTGCCGGTATCCACCAGCGAGTGCACGCCTTCCGACAGCATCGCCGAGCTGCCGGTGAAGAAGGCGGCGACGAATTTGGTCACAGCAATAGCGAGATTACCGGCGAGCGCCGCGTAGATGACCGTCTTCGACCCGCCATGTGCTGCCATGCTGTCCCTCCAAGGAACCTGATGTAACGCCCCTGAGCTCCACAGGCATCACAACGCACGAATCGCCCGGTCGTTCAGGGTCTTGTAGGCCAGCTTGCGGAAAGACGCCCCTATTCGATGATCTCGTCCGTCCACACCTTGAAACCAGCCAGCGTGCCCGGTCCGAAGATGTGGGTCAGCGGCACGTCGGCGGCGTCGCGGCCGGAGGCGATCAGGATGCGTCCGATGCGTGGCGAATTGTTGCGTGGGTCAAAGACATGCCAGCGGCCACCGAGATAGACCTCCATCCAGGCTGCGAAATCCATGCTCGCCCAAGGTTTGGGCAGGCCGATGTCGCTGATGTAGCCGGTGCAGTAGCGGGTCGGGATGTTGAGCGCACGGCAGAAGGTGACGGCGAGGTGGGCAAAGTCACGGCAGACGCCGCTTTGCTCCCGATAGGCTTCCGCCGCGGTGCGGGTCGGCCGCGCATTGCCGTAGCTGAAGACGATGTGGTTGTGGACGAAGTCACAGACCGCCTGGACGCGCGCAATGCCAAGCGGCGTATGCCCGAACAGCCGCCAGGCTTCGCTGGCCAGCAGATCGCTCTCGCAAAAGCGGCTCGGCAACAGGAAGAGCAATGTGTCCGACGGCAGATCGCGCACCTCGTGCTGCCAGGCCATCAGGTCGCCCATCTCGAACGTGCCGGGGTCGCGGATTACCGAATCGGTGCCGAAGGTGAAGCGACCGGGCGGGGCGACGAAGCGGTTGCACCAATTGCCGAAACTGTCGCGGTAGCTCTGGATCGGCACCGGCGGGTTGGAGGTCAGGAAATCCGGGCGCTCGAGATCGGAGGCCCTGGAGTAGTGGACGTTGAGCATCGCGATCAGCGGCGTTTCCTGCGGAAAATCGAAACTCATCTCGCTGCCGATGCGGATTCGCATTGTCGTCCTGACCGCACTGCCTGATCATCGCCGGGCGAAGGCATGGCCGATGCTGCAGTGCGAAGGCAACCATGGCACGGACCGGAATGGTTTACGAGCAAATTAGAAACCGGTTGAAAGCGGCCCGACGGCGCCGGCGACAGACGCCCGCCCCCTTGCAGTCCGGCGTTTCTCTTGTTTCACTTGGCCTCCCAGCAACTGGAGGAACGAATCATGGCTAAAGGTGCGATGAAGGCGGGCAAGGAAGCTCGGAAGCCGAAAAAAGACGCCAAGAAGCCCGCAGCGGCTCCGGCACTCAAGGCGCCGCCCGTCAAGGCGATGAGGCTCAAGGAAAAGTAAGCCCGCCTCGGAAGATCTTGGACGGTTGAAATCCGGACAAACCGTTTCGGCGCAGATTTTGACACCGGCGGCATGAACGATGCGGCCGGTGTTTTGTTGATCGCACCGGCGCAGCCGCTTGTGTCGAAGCGGCGAGGACGACCTCGCGCCTTCCCATAAATCGGCCGGGACGGCCCGCCATGCTCATGGAATGGAGTGCATCCCGATGTCGTGGATTTTTCTGTTTTTCGCCGGCCTGTTCGAAATCGGCTGGGCGATCGGCCTCAAATACACCGACGGCTTCTCGAAGCCGCTGCCGACGGTGCTCACCGTCGCCTCGATGATCATCAGCCTGGGCCTGCTTGGCCTGGCGCTGAAGACGCTGCCCGTCGGCACGGCCTATGCGGTGTGGACCGGCATCGGCACGGTCGGCACGGCGCTGCTTGGCATCTGGCTGCTGGGCGAGCCTGCGACGGCCATCCGGCTCGCCTGCATTGCGCTCATCGTCTGCGGCATTATGGGGCTGAAGCTCGCCGCCTGAGCTCCGAGGCATCAAACCCTTAAATTAGGCAAACGCCTTCAGGGCCGCTGGAAGGCGACCCTGATGTCCGATCATTTCGATCGAAGCGTTAGCGGGCGGAGAAGCCCGGAGGCGTCCTGCCGGTACGCTGCTTGCGCGC
The DNA here is from genome assembly GCF_040320135.1 of Mesorhizobium sp. M0772. NCBI lineage: Bacteria > Pseudomonadati > Pseudomonadota > Alphaproteobacteria > Hyphomicrobiales > Phyllobacteriaceae > Mesorhizobium > Mesorhizobium sp. M0772. Next base: position 47,788 of record NZ_JAMYPB010000010.1, read on the forward strand.
CGCATAGCGTGCGTCGCGCTTGGCCTTGCGTTCGGCTTCGTCGGCCAGCAAACGGGCAATGCGCTCGTTTTCTTCGGCTTCCTTGATCTTCGCTTCAGCCTGCGCTGCCTCTTCGGCCGCAATACGCGCCGCTTCGGCTGCTGCCTCGCGCTCGGCCTTCTCGACCGCCTCGCGTGCCAGCTTTTCCTGCTTCAGCCTGGCCTTTTCGGCCTCGCGTATTTCGCGAGCCTCAAGAATCGCCTTGCGTTCGGCCTGTTTGGCCAGAACCGCAGGATCATCAGCCGCCGGCTTTGACTTGAAGCGCTCCAGAAGCGCCTTCTTTGCCTCGTTCGCGGCATTGCGCCGCTCGAAAATGTCTTTTTCCCTGTAGATAGCCAAGTCCACTTCCCTGAAGTCAATTCGCGACGCTTACATACGCGCGAAAACCGAGAGTTCAAGCGCCAAAACGGTATGCCAGCCATGAAAGTTTATGCTGTTGCAGCCGGGAGACGCGTTTTCCCTTAAACAAAGCCGGCCGAAACCGACATGCACTGTTCACTATCCGCCCCTCTGGCGGCCGGGGCGGCTCGCCGCTACCTCTAGCGGCAAATCAGAACATTTGGATGACATGCCATGGAACTCGGTCTCTACACTTTCGCCGACGTCAGCCCGGAGCCCGGCCCCGGCGCGATCGGCCCGCATCAGCGACTACGCAATCTGATCGAGGAGGTCGAGCTGGCCGACCAGGTCGGCCTCGACGTCTTTGGTCTGGGCGAACATCACCGCCCCGACTATGCCGCGTCCGCGCCGGTGGTGGCGCTGGCCGCTGCCGCCGAACGCACCAAGCGCATCAAGCTGACCAGCGCGGTCACCGTGCTGTCCTCCGACGATCCGGTGCGCGTCTTCCAGCAGTTCGCAACGCTCGACCTTTTGTCGGGCGGCCGGGCCGAGATCATGGCCGGGCGCGGCTCGTTCATCGAATCCTTCCCGCTGTTCGGCTACAATCTCGAGGACTATGACGAGTTGTTCGCCGAAAAGCTCGATTTGCTGCTGGCCATACGCGACAGCGTCAAAGTCACCTGGTCCGGCAATCTGCGCGCGCCGATCAACGACCGCGGCGTCTATCCGCGACCGCTGCAGGACAAATTGCCGATCTGGATCGCAATAGGTGGAACGCCGCAATCTGCTGCCCGCGCGGGCGTGCTCGGTTTGCCGCTGGCACTGGCCATCATCGGCGGCGAGCCGGCGCGGTTTGCACCGCTGTTCGACATTTATCGCGATGCCGCCAGGCGGGCCGGTACCGACCCCTCGGGCCTTGCCACCAGCATCAATGTGCACGGCTTCATCGCCGGCACCACTGAACAGGCGGCCGACGATTTCTATGGCCCGCAGGCCGAAGTGATGAACCGCATCGGCCGCGAGCGCGGCTGGGGCCCGACCTCGCGGGCGCATTTCGATCAGTCGCGTGGTCCGAACGGCGCGCTGTTCGTCGGCGATCCGGAGCAGGTGGCGGAAAAGATCGTCGCCCAGCACAAGATCTTCAACAATGACCGCTTCCTGCTGCAGATGGCGATCGGCGCCATGCCGCACGCCAAGATCATGAAGGCGATTGAACTGTACGGCACCAAGGTGGCGCCGATCGTGCGCAAGGAGACCGCCAAGCCCGGCGTCGCCGTCGCAGCGCCAGCCGCCTGAGCGACGGGCGGCCCGGATTGAGGGCCTTGCCGGCTAACGGAACCTTGGGCTTGCAGAGGCGTTTCCGTCAGGGGAAAGCACCAATTGCGGTGCGCCGCTGAGGGAAAATCATGAAAGCCGAACCCGCCGCTTTGGGTGCTGGCCTTGCCGAAACCGAAGAGGCGAGAGTTGTGGCGCGTGCCGACACGCATCTGATGCGTTCGCTGCTCATTGGGATCTTCCTGTTCATGGCCATCTACGCGCTGTATTTCGCGCGTGCTTTCTTCATGCCGGTCATCCTCGCCTTCCTGCTGACGCTGACGCTGACACCAATCGTGCGCTTCCTGCGCAAGCGCGGCATTCCGGAAGTGGTTTCGGCGACAATGTTGGTCGTGCTGTCGATCTGCGTCTTCGGCGTTGCCGGCTATCTGCTCAGCGGCCCGGTCATCGACCTTCTCAACAACACCTCGTCGATCGGCCAACAACTTACCGAACGGCTGGCGCAATTGCGGCGTCCGCTCGAGAGGATCATGCAGATCTCGCATCAGATCGAACAGATGACGGAGACCTCGCAGGAGCCGGGCATCCAGAAGGTGGCGATGGCGCAGTCCGGCGTCCTGTCGGCCGCCGCCAGCAACGTCCTGTCGGCGGGGACAAGCCTGACCATCATCTTCGTGCTGTCACTGTTCCTGCTGGCGTCAGGCACGATGTTCTATGAGAAGATCATCCAGTCCTTCGCCAGCCTCAGCGAGAAGAAGCGGGCCTTGCGCGTCGTCTATGACGTCGAGCGCGAAATCTCGCATTATCTGCTCACCGTCACCGTCATCAATGCCGGTCTCGGCGCGGTTATCGGCCTTGGCCTGTGGGCGCTCGGCATGCCCAACCCGCTCGTCTGGGGAACGATGGCGGCGCTGCTCAACTTCCTGCCCTATGTCGGCGCGCTAATCACCATCGTGCTGGTCAGCGTCATTGCGATGATCAGCTTCGACTCGGTCACCTACGCCCTTTTGGCGCCGGGCTTCGTGCTTTTGTGCGACATCGTCGAAGGCCAGTTCGTTACGCCGATGGTTGTCGGCCGACGCCTCGAGATCAACGCCGTGGCGATCTTCATCGCCATCGCCTTCTGGTCCTGGCTTTGGGGCTTTGTCGGCGCGCTGATGGCGGTGCCGCTGCTGGTCGTCGTCAAAGTGTTCTGCGATCATTTCGATGGCCTCAGCCATGTCGGCAATTTTCTCGCCGCACAGCAGACGGCCGTGGTGGAGGAAGAAGCGGCCGAAGAGAACGGAAAGGCAGCGGCATAAGCTTGCCGCGCCTGTCCATCATCTCGCATTTGTTGTCTTCAGGCGGAGTGCCTATATCGAGCCGGTCAAGCCGGACCCTGCGATGAACGATGCCTCCTTCGACCTCGATTCCTATTTCGACCGCGGCTATCGCGGCCCGATCGATGCTCCGCTCGGCACGCTGAGCGCGCCGCATCGCCAGCGTCCGCAGGCGATCCCGTTCGAGAATATGGACCCGTTGCTTGGCACCAGCTCGACATCGTCATTCCCGACCGCGCCTTCGAAACCAGGGGCAGGCAGTTGAACATCGTAAAGGCTTGAGGCCCATGACCGCACTTTCCGTTCTCGACCTGTCGCCGATCGTCGAAGGCAGCGACGCCTCGCAATCGCTGGCAAATTCGCTCGACCTGGCCCGCCATGCCGAGCGGCTCGGCTACAGCCGCTACTGGCTGGCCGAGCACCACAACATGCCGGGCATCGCCAGCGCGGCGACCGCCGTGGTCATCGCCCATGTCGCCGGCGGCACCAAGACCATCCGCGTCGGCGCCGGTGGCATCATGCTGCCCAACCATGCGCCGCTGGTGATTGCCGAGCAGTTCGGCACGCTGGCGGCACTGCACCCCGGCCGCATCGACCTCGGCCTCGGCCGCGCGCCCGGCACCGATATGGGAACAGCGCGCGCGCTGCGCCGCAATCTCGAGGCGTCAGACAATTTCCCCCAGGATGTCGTCGAGCTGATGGGCTATTTCCAGCCGGCCGCGGAAGGCCAGCGTATCCACGCCGTGCCCGGCGAAGGCCAGAAGGTGCCGGTCTGGATCCTCGGTTCCAGCCTCTATGGCGCGCAGCTCGCCGCCATGCTCGGCCTGCCATATGCCTTCGCCTCGCATTTCGCGCCGGCCGAACTGGACCATGCGCTGGAGATCTACCGTTCGCGCTTCCAGCCTTCGGAACAGCTGGACAAGCCCTATGTCATGCTCGGCCTCAACGTTTTCGCCGCACCGACCGACTCCGAGGCAAAACTGCTGTTCACCTCGCTCCAGCAGGCCTTCGTCAATCTGCGCACCGGGCGGGCCGACCGCCTGCCGCCGCCGGTCGAGGGCTATGACCAGACGCTCGAGCCGATGGCAAAAACCATGATCTCGCAGGCGCTGTCCTGCGCCGTCGTCGGCTCCCCCGAAACCGTCCGGCAAGGCATAGACGCCTTCGTGCGCCGCACCGGCGCAGACGAGCTGATGGTGACGGCGCAGATCTTCGACCATGCGGCACGCGTGCGCTCGTTCGAAATCCTGGCCGAGGCGCATAAATCGCTGTCGCAGGCCGCGTGACGCTTTTGCCTGTGTCTGCTGTGGGCAGGCGCCTTCCTCAGCCAGGAGCCGCCTCTCTCACGCATAGGTGACGTTTTCTTGTGGTTTCGAAGCCCTGACTGGGCGCTTCGCCGGGGGATCGCGCAGATCCTGGGGTTTTGAGCGCGGTTTGAGCACATCCGGGCCGCCGGGCGGCTGTTCAAAGGCGCCAAGCGCGGCGCGGTGGATGCCATGCGCAGAATGCTTGCGCCCGATGCCGCCTGTTCTTATATACGCGCCAAGCCGCCCAGTGCCGGATGCCGGTTGCCGGAGCGGAATTTCTTGTGAACAGGGGCTTTCGTCGGAACGCCTTACGGGTCCTGAGAGCCTGCTTAGCGGAGAGACTAGAAAAATGGCAAAAGTAATCGGTATCGATCTCGGCACCACCAACTCCTGCATCGCCATCATGGATGGCAAGGAGCCCAAGGTCATTGAAAATGCGGAAGGCGCGCGCACGACGCCTTCCATCGTCGCCATCTCGGGCGACGGCGAACGTCTCGTCGGCCAGCCGGCCAAGCGCCAGGCGGTCACCAATCCTGAAAACACCATCTTCGCGGTCAAGCGCCTGATCGGCCGCCGCTATGACGACCCGGTGACGGAGAAGGACAAGAAGCTTGTCCCCTACAAGATCGTCAAGGGCGACAATGGCGATGCCTGGGTCGAGGCCGGCGGCAAGAAGCAGTCGCCCAGCCAGATCTCGGCCATGATCCTGCAGAAGATGAAGGAAACGGCGGAGGCCTATCTCGGCGAGAAGGTCGAGAAGGCGGTCATCACCGTTCCGGCCTATTTCAATGACGCCCAGCGCCAGGCCACCAAGGACGCCGGCAAGATCGCCGGCCTTGAGGTGCTGCGCATCATCAACGAGCCGACGGCTGCAGCACTTGCCTACGGCCTCGACAAGAAGGATGGCAAGACCATTGCCGTCTATGACCTTGGGGGCGGCACGTTCGACATTTCGGTGCTCGAAATCGGCGACGGCGTGTTCGAAGTGAAGTCGACCAATGGCGACACCTTCCTCGGCGGCGAGGATTTCGACATGCGTCTCGTCGAATATCTGGCGGCCGAGTTCAAGAAGGAACAGGGCATCGACCTGAAGAACGACAAGCTTGCGCTGCAGCGCCTCAAGGAGGCGGCTGAAAAGGCCAAGATCGAGCTGTCGTCGACGACGCAGACGGAAATCAACCTGCCCTTCATCACCGCCGACGCGACCGGCCCCAAGCACCTGACGCTGAAGCTGACCCGTGCCAAGTTCGAGCAGCTGGTCGACGATCTCGTCCAGCGCACCATCGAGCCCTGCAAGGCGGCGCTCAAGGATGCCGGGCTGAAGGCTGGCGAGATCGACGAAGTGGTCCTGGTCGGCGGCATGACCCGCATGCCCAAGATCCAGGAGATCGTGAAGCAGTTCTTCGGCAAGGAGCCGCACAAGGGCGTCAACCCGGATGAGGTCGTCGCACTCGGCGCCGCCATCCAGGCCGGCGTGCTGCAGGGCGACGTGAAGGACGTGCTGCTGCTCGACGTGACGCCGCTGTCGCTCGGCATCGAGACGCTGGGTGGCGTGTTTACCCGCCTGATCGAACGCAACACGACCATCCCGACCAAGAAGAGCCAGGTGTTCTCGACCGCTGAAGACAGTCAGTCGGCCGTGACCATCCGCGTCTTCCAGGGCGAGCGTGAAATGGCTGCCGACAACAAGGCGCTCGGCCAGTTCGACCTGGTCGGCATTCCGCCGGCGCCGCGCGGCGTGCCGCAGATCGAGGTCACTTTCGACATCGACGCCAACGGCATCGTCAACGTTTCGGCCAAGGACAAGGGCACCGGCAAGGAGCACCAGATCCGCATCCAGGCCTCTGGTGGCCTTTCGGACGCCGACATCGAGAAGATGGTCAAGGACGCCGAAGCCAATGCCGAGACCGACAAGCAGCGGCGCGCTTTGGTCGAGGCCCGCAACCAGGCCGAGGCGCTGGTGCACTCCTCCGAGAAGTCGCTGAAGGAATATGGCGACAAGGTTTCGGAAACCGAGCGCACGGCGATATCGGAGGCTATCACGGCGCTGAAGGCTGCTGCCGAAGGCGACGATGCCGCCGACATCGAGGCCAAGTCGCAGACGCTTGCCGAAGCATCCATGAAGCTCGGCCAGGCCATGTACGAAGCTTCGCAGAAGGAAGCGGCGGAAGCCGACGCCAAGGCGGACGCGGCCAAGGATAGCGATGTGGTCGACGCCGATTTCGAGGAAATCGACGAAAACGACGAGAAGAAGAAGTCGGCCTGACCGGTTGACGGCAAATAAAGCGGAAAGCCCGGCGCAAAGCCGGGCTTTTTTGCAACCCTCGCTGAAAAAGTGCGGGCCTTGCCGAAAAAGTCACTGAAAAACACAGGCACAAGCGCGCCGGCCCTAGCATCCGGGCATCACCGCTCCTAAATCGAGACAACGTGCCGGCAAACGACGCAACATGCATCAAGACGTTGAGCATCCGGACTGCGGGAAAAGATGAAAGCTGATTTCTACGAGACGCTGGGCGTGCAAAAGGGCGCCGACGAGAAGGAGCTCAAGAGCGCTTTCCGCAAGCTCGCCATGCAGTTCCATCCCGACCGCAATCCCGGCGATCACTCCTGCGAGCACAAGTTCAAGGAAATCAACGAAGCCTACGAAACGCTGAAGGACCCGCAGAAGCGCGCGGCCTATGACCGTTTCGGTCACGCCGCCTTCGAGCAGGGCGGCATGAATGGCGGCGCGCAAGGTTTTGGCGCCGGCGGCTTCGCCGACATTTTCGAAGATATTTTCGGCGACATGATGGGCGGGCGCCAGCGCCGCTCGTCGGGCGGCCGCGAACGCGGCGCCGATTTGCGCTACAATATGGAAATCACGCTGGAAGAAGCGTTTGCCGGCAAGACCGCGCAAATCCGCGTGCCGGCCTCGATCTCATGCACGGAATGCTCCGGGACAGGCGCCAAGCCCGGCACCCAGCCGGTGACCTGCTCGATGTGCCATGGCCACGGTAAGGTACGAGCGACGCAAGGCTTCTTCTCGATCGAGCGTACCTGCCCGCAATGCCAAGGCCGCGGGCAGACGATCAAGGACCCGTGCCCGAAATGCGCCGGCCAGGGCCGCGTCACCGAGGAACGCTCGCTGTCGGTCAATATCCCGGCCGGCATCGAGGATGGCACCCGCATCCGGCTTGCCAATGAGGGCGAGGCGGGCCTGCGCGGCGGCCCATCGGGCGACCTCTATATTTTCCTGGCGGTGAAGCCGCATGAATTCTTCCAGCGCGACGGCGCCGATCTCTACTGCAAGGTGCCGATATCGATGACGACGGCCGCCCTTGGCGGCTCGTTCGAGGTGACGACGCTGGACGGCAGCCAGACCAAGGTGAAAGTGACCGAAGGCACGCAGAACGGCCGCCAGTTCCGCCTCAAGGGCAAGGGCATGCCGGTGCTGCGCCAGCCCAATGTCGGCGACCTCTATATCCAGACTGCGGTCGAAACGCCGCAAAACCTGTCGCGCCGCCAGCGCGAGCTGCTGGAGGAGTTCGAGCAGCTGTCGTCGAAGGACAATTCGCCCCAGTCGAGCGGCTTTTTCGCCCGCATGAAGGACTTTTTCGAATCCTTCGGCGAGCACTGAACCCAAACCAAGGCCGCCACGCTTCCCGAACGTCATCAACATCTTATGCCAGATCGCGCCTTGCCTTGGACCTGTTAGCTGCTAAGTAGCGTTCGGGGAGTGTTGAGGAGAACTTGCATGGCACGTGGTCCGGGATTGCGGAAGGCGCTGGCGGAAAAGTTCGACGACGAACTCAAATTCTTCAAAGGCTGGATCGACAAGCCGAAGTCGGTCGGTTCGATCGTGCCGACAAGCTCCATCACCGCCCGCAAGATGGCTTCCATCGTCAATCCGAAGTCCGGCCTGCCGGTGCTTGAAGTCGGACCCGGCACAGGCGTCATCACCCGTGCAATCCTCGCCCAGGGCGTTAAGCCCGAAAACCTGTACGCGGTCGAATATTCCACCGATTTCGTGCGCCATCTGCGCCAGCTCTATCCCGGCGTCAACGTCATCGAGGGCGATGCCTTCAATCTCAACGCCACGCTTGGCGAGAAGAGCGGGATGGTTTTCGATTCCGTCGTCTCCGGCGTGCCGCTGCTCAATTTTCCGGTCGCACAGCGGATCGCCTATATTGAAAGCCTGCTAGACCGCATCCCGGTTGGACGGCCGATCGTGCAGCTGACCTATGGGCCGTTGTCGCCGATCCCGCCCGGCCGCGGCAATTACACGGTCAAGCATTTCGACTTCATCTTCCGCAACATCCCGCCGACGCAGCTGTGGATCTACCGGCGCGAAGCGCATTAGCTTGGTATCGAGAGCCGAAGAAGTCTCTGGCGCCTTGTAGAGGATCGACGTCTCCCGAAGGAAGCTCGATTGAGGGTCGATCCACATCCTTGACTGTTATCCGCCTCGCAAACTCGTGGCGACCTCTCTGATCGCCGTGCACATGGCCCGCACGGCCGTTGCTTCGGCGCTGCTGGAGAACAGAAGCAGCAGAGGCCGACGCGCACGCGGCTCAAGAGGACGCCTCGCGACCGTTCGCTGCCAATCGGCCGGAAACGCCAGGCCTGGCGCAATCGACAAACCGCGCCCGGCCCCAACCAGAGCAAGCAGCGCCGCCATATCGCTCGCCGACAGGATGACAACTGGCGCAACGCCAAAATCCTGGAACAATTCGGCAAGCATTGGTCCGCAGCCGCCGCTCGACATGATGAATGGCTGGCCGTCGAGAGCGCGGATCGGAAATGACCCGCCTTGGACTGAGTTCTTTTGCGATGACGCCACAAAGAGTTCGTCGTCGACAAGTTCCTCGGCTTGGCAATTGCCGGCGATGTAGGACAGTCCAATATCGGCGGCACCGCGATCGACCCACTCCGCCACCTCGGTATCCGTGCCCAAGAGCAGTTCGACAGCAAGCTCCGGGTGCCGGACGGAAGTAATGTTCAACGCATATGGAGCAATCTTTACCGAGGCGCTGCTGACCAGCGCGAGCCGTACTCTGCCTTTGATGGAGTGTTCCCGTAGGCCGACAAGACGGCCTAAAGCATGCAAAGCGGCGCGCGCCGCGTCCAAAGCCGCCTCGCCGGTTGCGGTGAAAGCGACACCGCGCCGATCACGTATGACGAGGGGCGCGCCAACGATCTCCTCCAGCGCCTTCATTGCATGGCTTATGGCCGATTGAGAAAGACAGAGCCGCTCGGCGGTTTTGGTGAAGCTGCGCGTCTCGCTGAGCGATGTCAGGACGCGCACCATCGTGATGTTGATATTAGCTTTGTTCATGGCTGCCGAAATATCTTTCATTTCGCTCATATTAAAGAGCGCTGTAGGTTTTGTGAAGGTGAGGGAAACGACCCTCGAAATCGGCGAGCGGCTTTCCTGGCCTCTCCGGCATGCAGGCGTGCGGTACGACGAGACTGAAACTGGAGCATCGCATGAGCTACCTTCCGCAATTCCTGACCCTTGCTTCGGTCTTCCTGCTCGGCGCCATGAGCCCGGGACCCGATTTTGTAGCCGTGACTTCCCATGCGCTGATCAGCCGTCGCGCGGGGTTCCATGTGGCGCTTGGCATTGCCGCAGCGATCATGGTGTGGGCGGCTCTCGCGATGTGTGGCCTGGGCCTCGTACTGACGCAGATTGCATGGGCTCACCTTGCCGTCCGGATCGCCGGTGCCGTGTATCTCGGTTACCTGGGCAGCAAGATCCTTTTGTCGGCTTGGCAGGCGCGGCCACCGCTGGCCGTCGGTGGCGCAGAGACTACGGCTCCTTGGCGAAGCGGATTCGTTGTCGGAATTACAAATCCGAAGACGGCCGCGTTCTTCGCGAGCCTGTTCATATCGGTATTGCCGATGCAGGCTCCGATCTGGGTCCAGGCAGTGTCGCTGGCCATAATCGGGCTGGTCGCGATGGCGTGGTTTGGGCTTGTCGCGCTGATGTTCTCCACAAGAAGGGTTCGGTCGGCATATGGCAGCGTCCGCAGGCCGATAGATGCCTTGCTCGGAGTTGCACTCATCGCGCTGAGTGCAAGAATTGCGGTCACCCACTAGCAATAGCCCAGCTGCTCGGCACACCTTCGCGCGCTTGCCCCCCGATCGTTTCCGTTTTTTGAGCCAGTGCGTTGATTTGCGCAGCCTCTGGCTGTACCTGTCCGGGAACAAGAGTGGCCAATGGCTGTGATCGCGAAAATCCTCGTCTTCGCCGGCTCGGTGCGCAGCGGCGCCTTCAGCGGCAGGACCGCCGATGTGGCGCAGAAGGAGCTGGCCATGCAAGGCGCCGAGGTGACGCGCATTTCGCTGGCCGACTATCCGCTGCCGATCATCGACGAGGACCTCGAAAAGGAAAAAGGCGTTCCCGACAACGCCGTGAAGCTCGGCCGGCTGATCGCCGCCCATGACGGGCTACTGATCGCGACGCCGGAATATAATGGCTCGATCCCGCCACTGCTCAAGAACACGATCGACTGGGTAAGCCGGGTGCGCCTCGATGGCGGCTGGCCGGTGAGGCCGCTTGTCGGCAAGGTCGCCGGCCTGTGCTCGTCTTCCAACGGACATTTCGCCGGGATCCGCTGCATCAACCATCTGCGCGCCGTGCTGGTGCGCTGCCAGCTGGAGATGGTGACGCCGGAATGCTCGGTATCCGATGGCGGCAGTGCCTTCGACGGCGACGGCAATTTCAGGGATGAGAGACTGACCAAATCGATGGAGCACCTATGCCGCACGCTGATCGAAACCTCGCGCATGCTGTCGACCCGGACCGGGGCATGATTTCCACAGCCATGCAGGCCCATACCATGAGAGAAAGGCTGATCGTCGGCCTCGACGTGCCGACGGTGAAAGAGGCCGAACAGGCGGTGCAGGAGCTCGACGGCGTCGTCTCCTTCTACAAGATCGGCTATCAGCTGGCCTTCGCCGGCGGGCTCGACTTCGCCAGGGAGTTGGCCAGCGGCGGCACCAGAATCTTCCTCGACATGAAGCTGCTCGACATCGACCACACGGTGGCCAAGGGTGTCGAGAACATCGTGCGCATGGGCATGACCATGCTGACCATCCACGCCTATCCCAAGGCGATGCGGGCCGCGGTGGAGGCCGCCAGGGGCAGCGACCTGTGCCTGCTGGCGGTCAGCGTGCTGACCTCGATGGACGAGCAGGACGTGATCGACGCCGGCTATGAATATGACCCGCACACGCTGGTGCTGAGGCGCGCCGAACAGGCGCTGCATGCAGGCATGGGCGGCGTCGTCTGCTCGGCCGAGGAGGCGGAAGCGGTGCGCCGCATCGTCGGACCCGACCTGGCGGTGGTGACGCCGGGGATACGGCCCAAGGGCAGCGACCATGGTGACCAGAAACGCGTGGTGACGCCCGGCCAGGCGATCCGCAACGGCTCCAGCCATCTTGTTGTGGGCCGGCCAATCGTGGCGGCAAGCGACAGGCGCGCGGCGGCGGAAGCCATACTGGAAGAGATGCGCGCCGCGTAACGAGGAGAAGAAAATGCGCAAGGGATACTGGATAGCCCGCGTCGATGTGCGCGACGCTGAAGGCTACAAGGACTATGTCGCTGCCGCCAAGCTCGCTTTCGACCGTTTCGACGTGAAGTTCCTTGCCCGTGGCGGTGAGCATGAAAAGGCCGAGGGGCCTGGCCGCGCCCGCAATGTCATTATCGAGTTCGAATCGCTCAGCGCGGCGCATGACTGCTACCACTCGCCGGAATACCAACGCGCCGTCGCCATCCGTCAGAAAGTGGCCGATGGCGAGATCGTGCTGGTAGAGGGTATCTGACGCGCGAAGCTGCTCTGCTCAGTGCGGCGCTTCCTCCTGCGCCAGCACCTCCAGTTGATGGCGGTGCCCCGACAGCTCATAGCCGACAACGGTGACGGCCGGCGCTAGCGTCAGTAAGATGAGGCAGACCGCCATGTCGACGCCGGCAAGGGCGGCGATGATGGCAAGTGCGACGACCGCAGCCGTTCCCGCCAGCAGCCAGACGTGGAGGGGATCGAAGCGCTGGACGAGATAATAATACAGCGCATAGATCGCCCCCAGGAACACGCCTAGCGGAATGGCGACTGACAGCAGGGTCGCTACCGGGCCGTTGTGGGTCTTGTGCTCGATGAAATAGGCCGCGACATGCAGCCCGGCGCCGGTGGCGACGATGGCAGCGACGATCACCATCTGGCCATAGCCCCAGACGAAGGAACGGCTGCGGTGCTGGTGCAGCACCGTCCCCGAGGGCAGCATGTAATAGACCCACCACATGCCGAAGGTGAGACCCATTCCGGCAATGCCGATCAAGGCGGCATCGAGGTTCCAGCCCTGCTCCTCGACCACGGCCGACAGCGTCGCCAGCGTGCCGACCACCCCTTCGCCCAGCGCGATGATGGCGAACAGGCTGTAGCGCTCGGCGACGTGGTGCGCGTGCCAGGGCGTGCCGCCATCCCTGCGCTCGGCGATCGCCGGCCCGGCAAGCTCGATGAGAACCAGGATGGCGCCGAAAGCCAGGCTGGTCTCCAGCGAGAAATCGACCAGTATCTGCACCACCCAGCCGATCTGGGCGATCGCAATGGCGACGGCGTAGGTCAGGCAGGCACGCCGCCGCCCAGGGTCCTGCCGCGCCGCGCGCAGCCATTGGAAGATCATGGCGACGCGCATGATGACGTAGCCCAGCACCATCACCGAATTGTTGAGGTGTTCGCCATGCTCGATCGAGGCGAACATGCGCGGCAGGCCGATGGCCAGCACCAGCACGCCGATCATCTGCACCATGGTGACGAGGCGGAAGATCCAATCGTCGGTGTCATAGGCGGAGGAAAACCAGGAGAAATTGATCCACGCCCAGCAGATGGCGAAGCTGGCAAAGCCGAAGCCGATCAGCGCCGCCGCGTAGTGGCCCTCGGCCAAGGCATGCGCCAGTTGCGACGAGGCAAGGCTGAAGGCGGTGACGAAGGTCAGATCGAACAGCAGCTCGAGCGGCGTGGCGACGCGATGCGCCTCGTGCGGATCGCGCCCGGCCATGCGCCTGATGTGATGGTGGAGGGAGCTTGCTGGTGTGCTCATCGCGCGGCCTTGCCTGAGGACTGTCCCGCGACACTAAAGGTGGAGCAAAAGCCGTCAAGGCGCGGTAGGTCGCGCTGGTCCCTCGACCGTTCAGATCGCCTGTCGGTTCAGTCGGTTCGCCGCCGTCTCGGCAACCGCATCGGCCAGCGTCATGCCCCATTGCATCAGGCAATAGGCGCGGAAATCGAAGCAGGGCAGGCCGGGACAGACCTCGAACTCGATGAGGTGGACATGGTCGTTAGCCTCGACCCTGAAATCGAGGGAAAACACGTCTCGCAGGCCGAGCCCGCTGACCAGCCGCTCGGCGATGCGGCGGATGGTTGCCGCGGCTGCCGGCTGGGTGTCGGCAACCGCCTCCAGCACCGGCTCGCTGTATAGTCCAGCCGCCTTGGCGGCCTCGCCGGTGTCGCCGTAAAGCGCCATCGAGTCCGCCATGGTCTGGAAATCGCCGCCGGAGTCGACGAATGCAACGCCGAGCGCTTCCGCCCCGGCATCCGTTTGCAGCCCAAGGAAGCTGGCGCGGACATTGCGACCGCCGACATAGGGCTGGACGACGACATCGTCGCGATAAGCGGCATAGACCCGCCGGCTAAGCTCCAGCGCATGGGCCAGGTCGTTGCAGCGTGAATCCGGCCAGATGCCTACCTTGGAGCCGAGCCGGTTCGGCTTGACGAACCAGCCGGCTTCCGAAGCTGGCGGGTCGGCCAGCCAGCGGCCGTCGCGGGCCAGGCCTGCCAGCGGCGCCGGCAGGCCGAGCGCGCAAAGCACGGCGCCGGAACGGAACTTGTCCTGGCAAAGCGCGAACAGCGCATCGTCGGCTCCGATGGTTCTAAGCCCATTCAGCCTGGCAAGTGCGGGCGCTGCAGCACCGCGGAAATAGGCAATGCCGTCGGTCAGCGTCCAGACCAGCGTGGTTGCGGGATCGGCCTTCGCCAGCGCGCTTGCCGCATCGTCGAATGCAACCGGCATAAAGGCGAGGCCGCGCCGCCCGCAAGCGGCGGTGATTTCATCGAATTCGGGCGCGAGATCGGTCGATTGCGCCAGATAAGACGAGATTTCCAAGGCGCGCTCGGCGGGAAAGCCGTCGGCGACCAGCCTGTCGAAACAGGCCTTTTCCGGCTCGTGGACGAGGATCAAGGTCGGGCGCGGCATGGGTCAAAGCTTCTCGGTGATGCAGCCACACCATCGCACGGCCAATGCGATCGGCTTGCGCGAAATCGACCCGCGCCCGACGCCTGCACGACAACCGGTACGCTCAGGCGATCAGCACGCGCGGCTCGAAGCGGCCGTTGACGGGGATGTCGAGCAGGAAGGTCATGCCGGCCTGTGGGTCAAGCTTGCGCTGCTTGTCGTCCTTGCCGTTCCAGGCCGAGGTCACCGCCAGCCGATCGGCCTTGGCGCCGACAAAGGCCGGGCACGAGGACTGCCCCGCCGGCGTGGCAATTTCGCGCAACAATGTGCCGTCCGGCGCATAAGCCTTCACCGCCTTGCCGCCCCAGACCGCGTTCCACAGCACGCCGTCGCGGTCGACGACCGAGCCATCGACATAGCCCTTCGACGAGCGATGGTCGACGAACACTTTGGACTCGCCGATCGGCAGACCCGTTGCCGGATCGCAGGCGACGCGCATCAACAGGCCGGTCGCGGTATCGGTGTAGTAAGCGATCGTTCCATCCTGCGAGAAACAGATCGAGTTCGACACGGTGATGCCGGTGTAAAGCGTGCGCAGCTCGCCCTTGAAGAACCAGTAGATGGAGCCGGCGCCCTTCTCCTCACCCTTGCCCATGGTGCCGACCCAGAAGGCGCCACAAGGGTGGACGCGCGAATCGTTGGAGCGGGTCAGCGCATTGTCGGCCTCGATGGCCGTATGCAGCGTCAGCTTGCCGGTCGAGACGTCGCGGACATGCAGGCCAGTCTCGGTGGCGATGAGCTGGCGATTGCCATCGACAATGGCGATGGCGCTGGCCATCTGACCGAGCTCATGGACTTTCCGCGCGCCGGACGTGACACCCTGCTCCAGCAGCAGGCCGTTGACAATGTCGAACCAGAACAGCGTATCGGTGGCGGGATCGTAGCTCGGCCCCTCGCCGAGCTCGCAGACATGGTCCGAGAAAACCGAAACGTTGTCCATCATGCCGCTCCGCCGAAGGCCGCATCCCAGGCCATTACCGCCGCCCGGGCACGCGTGGCCACCTCGTCGACGCTCATGCCGGGTTTGAACAGGCTGGAGCCAAGACCGAAAGCGGTCACCCCAGCGGCTTTGTAGCCGGCAAAGTCTTTCTCGGAAACGCCGCCGACGGCGCCGACCACGGTATCGGCCGGCAGCACGGCCCGCATCGCCGAAATGCCGCTAGGCCCGAGCACGCTTGCCGGGAAGAATTTGAGCGCCGAAGCCCCAAGCCTAATCGCCTGAAAAGCTTCGGTGGGGGTGAACACGCCTGGCATCGTCACCATGCCGTGGTGCATGGCGCGGGCCATGACGTCGGCATCGATGTTGGGGCTGACCAGCAGCCTCCCGCCGGCCTTGGCCAAGGCGTCGACATCGGCTGAAGTCAGCACCGTGCCGGCGCCGACCAGCGTCGTCTTGGGCAATGCGGTGACAATGCTGGCGATCGATGAAAACGGCTCCGGCGAATTGAGCGGCACCTCGATGGCTTCGATACCGGCGTCAAACAGCGCCTGGCCGATGGCAACCGCCTCGCTGGGTTTGAGGCCGCGCAGAATGGCGACAAGACCACGCTTCAGCTTCGGGAAAGGTGCGGTCTGGGTCACGCTGTCACTCCACTCTGGTGAGTCATTTGGCGATCATGCCATTTTCCCGCGCTGCCTCGATAAGGCCGGCACGCACCGCCTCGTCGGCGTCGACCGTCCTGACGGCAAGCCCTGCAAGGTCTAGCGCCTGGCGGTAGAGGGCTGCTAGCGAGCCGGACGCAACCAGCACGATTGCGGTGGTGCTTTCGCCATAGCGGCGGCCCGCCGAGGCGATCTCGCCGCCGATCAGCAGGCCGGACAGGCAAGCGGCGGCATCGTCGGCCTTGAGGTTCTGCAGCAAGCCGGCGGCGCGGATCGAGAACAGCCGCGAGGTGACATCGCCGCCCTCCGCCAAAGCCTTGCGGCACCATTCCTGGAAGAACGGATTGTCCGGAGTGACCGGCTTCGGGCTCTCGCCCAGCGAATGGCGCAGGATAGAGTGAGTGGTCAGCACCGAAAACAGCTCGCCGGTCGGCCAGGTGCAGAAGCCGTCGACCGCGCCGTCTGCGACCAGAACCCATTTCGAATGGGTGCCGGGCATGCAGACGAGATGGCGACCTTTTGCCGGCAAACCGGCGCCGGCAAGCTGGGTTTCCTCGCCGCGCATTACGTCCGGCGCATCTTCCAGGCGCTGCGCCAGGCCAGGCACGATGCGGATGTCGCGGCTCTGGCCGGGAATGCGGGCGGCCCCCGCGAGAATGGCACTGAGCGGCGCCGGCACGGTGACGTAAGGCGCTTCCAGCCAACCCTGGCGCGAGCCGGCCATGCCGCAGATGATGACCGGCAGTGTGTCAGGTGCGCCGAGCGCCGCCAGATGGCCCTCGAGGATGGTCGAAAAGCCGTTTTGCTGCGCGGTGATCAACCCATCATCGCCGCGACGCTCGGCAAGCACCCCGCCCGCCCCGTCGACCAGCCAGACCCGCATGCGGGTCGTGCCCCAGTCGACGGCGGCGACTGCCGGCGTGCCTTTTGCCGGATTTTGATTCACCGGACTCACAGGAAACCCCCGTCGACGATCAACATCTGCGCCGTCAGCATACGCGCGGCGTCGGAGGCCAGGAACAGCACTGTGCCGACGATGTCGTCGGGCTGCATGACCTGCTTGATGCATTGCTTGGCGACATGGGCGGCGAGCCTCTCCTCGGTGACCCAGAGTTCCCGCTGCCGCTCGGTGATCACCCAGCCCGGCGCAATCGCATTGACGCGGATGCCGTCGACCCCAAGCTTGCCCGCGAGACCTTTGGTGAGGCCGAGTATGCCGGCCTTGGCGGCGGTGTAGGCCGGCATATCGGGGTGGTTGATGAGATAGGAGGTTGAGGTGAAGTTGATGATCGACCCGCCGCCGGCCCGCTTCATGCCCGGCGCGACCGCCTGTGCGGTGAAGAAATGCGGGCGCAGATTGACGGCGAGATTGTTGTCCCAGAACTCGACGGTAACGTCGGCGACCTCGTGGCGTTCGTCCCAGGCGGCATTGTTGACCAGCACGGTGACGTCGCCATGCGCCTCAGCCGCTTTGGCGGCCGAAGCGCGCAACGCCTCGACGTCACGCAAATCGGTCTTGAGGTAGAGCGGTCGCCGGCCAAGTTCTTTTTCGACGCGGTCGGCAAGCAGCGTGCTTAGGCCATCGGCGATGTCGATGAAGGCGACATGGGCGCCCTGGCGAACGAAGCCCTCGGTCAGTGCCGCACCAATTCCGGAACCGCCGCCGGTGATCAGCACCGAGGCTCCCCTGAGGTCGGCAAAATCGGCCGATGGCATCATATTTTTCTCTCCCGATCCGGTCGGCGCGCATCCTATCCAGCCAAGTCCGGGGAGCAAGGGCGAAAACGGCGATTTGTTTGGCTTATGTCAGACAAAAGGACGCAAGATGGCGGCCACAGTCGATCTTGGCTCGCACCGCTGACTTGCTCGACGCAGGCAAGACCGCCGGTCAGACTGCCTTGGCGTAGAGGGCGCCGCGATAGGAATCGCGGAGGTAGCCGAGCGTGGCGTCGGCGTCGACCGGTTTGCCGAAGAGATAGCCCTGGCCGCCGGCGCAGCCGAACTGGACGAGGCGGTCGGCCTGCGCCTCCTCCTCGATGCCTTCGGCGACGACATCCATGCCGAGCCCTTCGCACATGGCCAGAATGGCGCGGATGATGTGTTCCGACGGGCGGTCGTCGAGGATCGAGGAGACGAAGGCGCGGTCGATCTTGAGCTTGTCGAAATGGAATTCGCGCAAGCGGCCGAGCGAGGACTGGCCGGTGCCGAAATCGTCGAGCGAGACTCGGATGCCGACGCGACGCAGGTCCTCGACGATCTTCTCGGCCGAGGCCGGATCGTTCATCAGGCCGGTTTCGGTGATCTCGATCTCCAGCCGTCGCGGATCGAAGCCGGTGCGGTCGAGGATCGACAATATGTGCAGGCCGGTGTTCTGGTCGACGAGTTGCGAGGGCGACAGGTTGAAGGACAGGAACAGGTCCTTCGGCCAGCTGCGCGCCGCTTCGGTCGCCTTGCGCAGCACCAGCTGCGATAGCGGGCCGATGATGCCGCGCTCTTCGGCGATCGGGATGAACACGGTCGGCGGCACCACGCCGAGGTCGCGATCGGTCCAGCGCGCCAGCGTCTCGAAGCCGATGGTGCGGCGGGTGGTCAAATCGACGATGGGCTGGAAATGCGGTTCGACCTCACCGGCCGAGACGGCACGGCGCAGCGCCTGTTCGATGCGGGTG
Source organism: Mesorhizobium sp. M0772 (assembly GCF_040320135.1). Classification (NCBI taxonomy): domain Bacteria; kingdom Pseudomonadati; phylum Pseudomonadota; class Alphaproteobacteria; order Hyphomicrobiales; family Phyllobacteriaceae; genus Mesorhizobium; species Mesorhizobium sp. M0772. The sequence continues at coordinate 66,607 of NZ_JAMYPB010000010.1, forward strand.
ACGCGCTTGGCCGCCTCTTCCATTTCGCGGGTGTAGACGACGACGCGGCCACGGCCCGAACGCTTGGCGTGGTAGAGCGCCGTTTCGGCCTTGTTGACGAGGATTTCCGTGGTTTCGTCGCCGGAATAAAACAGCGAGCAGCCGACCGAGGCCGAAAGCCTGGCGGTGCGTTCGCCGACATCGTAGGGCGCCGACAGGATTTCGATCATCATGCGCGACTTCTCGGCCGCCGCCTCCTCCGAGAACACCATCGGGTAGAGGAAGGCGAATTCGTCGGCACCGATGCGGCAGACGGTGGAGTGGCTGTCCATCGAGGCGCGCAGCCGCATCGCCACCTGGATCAATATGTCGTCGCCGGCCTTGTGGCCGAACAGATCGTTGATCGGCTTGAAGCCGTCGAGGTCGAGAATGCCGACCGTGAACGGCGCGGGATCGTCTGCACGGTCGCTGATCAGGCGATCGACCTTGTCGAAGAAGCGGCGATGGTTGCCAAGCCCGGTCAGCGCATCGGTGAACGCCAGATCCGAGTTTTCCCTGCTTGCCTGCCCGGTGCCAAACGTCGTTTGCATCGGTATCCCTGTTTGTGACGCCCGAAATTTAGGCTGAGACTGGCAGCAAAGCGTTTAGGAAGCGTATCGCGAAATCGATTTTTCGCTGGCGAATGATGCTTTAGCGGACGCGGTAGAGTTCGACCGGGGTTCCGCGCGTTTCGGCCACCGGTTCGAGCCAATCGGGGACGCTTCCCTGCATCAGCCTGGCCAAGAAGCCTTGCGGCGCCTTGGCGGCAAGCATCTTGCTTTCGGCGCTGCCGCGGCAGAGCGCCATCAGGCCGACGTGGTGAGCCGCCGCGATCATCCTCGCCTGGTCCGCCGATCCGAGGAAGGCATCGAGCGCAAGCAGATCGCCGGCGATGTTGCGATGATAGGGGCCGGCAAAGACGCGGTGCCCGGAATAGGCCAGGATGGGCGAGCCGAGATTGGAAATGGCAAGCACCGTGGTGTCCGGCAGCCGGGCCAACGCCGCGAAGGAGGCCTTGCGCTCGCAGGACGGATCGCTGTCGGTGTCCTGTGCCTCGACCGAGACCTTGTTGGCCTCGAATACGCTCGACGTCGCGGCGGCAGCACCGGCCCAGACGGCATTCACCGACACCACCCAGACCGCCGCCATGCGCAGCGATACGCTGCGCGCAGGGCTGGTCCTCGCCCGTTCGCGCCAGCTTGCGATCCAGGCCGACAGCGGGATGACGGCAAAGGCGATCGAGAATGTCGAGCCGCGGACCTGCCAGGCGCTGACGATGAAGGCGCCGACCAGCAAGGCGCCGACGAGGCTGTCCTGGCGGCGCCATGGTCCGCGCAGGCGAAGCGCCATCAGCGCGATCGCCACCAGCGGCGTGACATAGCGCGCCGCCAGCGAGGCCGGCTCGCTGGCGGCAATACTGAACAGCGACTGCGCCTCGTCGATGTGATCGAGCCACAATTCCTTGAGGCGCGGATCGAGAGTTGCGTAGGGAGCCGCAAGGCATTGCGGAAACAGCGCCGCGACAACGGCGCCCAGCACAAGCGCGAGCAGGCCGAGCGAAATCAGGCGGCGTCCGGCCGTGCCGTTGGACACCTTGAGCGACGTCACGGCGGCAAGGCCCAGTCCGGCGATTGCCGCGACGACGAATTGTACGGCCGAGAAGGCATCGCACTGCGCCTGGCCCCAGGCCGATGGCGGGATGGTGCTGACGAAGACCAGGGCTGAAACGCCGGCAAAGCCGAGACCGAAATCCCTGGCGATCCGGCGTTCGCCGCCGGGATCGACGACGAACAGCAAAGCGATGCAGGCGCCGATGGTGGCGACATAGGGCGCGGTTTCCATGCCGACGGCCAGCGTCAGGGCCGCACACAGCCCGGAAATCAGCGCCGCCCAGCGACGCGCCGGCGCCTCGAGCAGCAGGCTGAGGCTGGCCATGGTCAGCGTCAGCTGGACATTGTGATGATCGAGCGCACCCGGCAAGAAAATGCCGATGAAATGCAGCGCCGCCGCGCCGATAACGACCGCCGGCAGCACCGCGCCGACGCCGGCGAAGCTGCGCGCCGCACGGGCGAGGAAGAACACCGCCAGGCAAAACAGCAGCGCCGGCCACAGCACCTGCGCGATCGCTTCGGCCATGGCCATGCTGCCGGTCAGCGCCGAGGCGGCGAGGATGATGGCGGCGAGCGGTGCGTCGACCAGCCGCGACCAGTGCATGACGAAACCGCCTTCCGGCCCCATCCTGTACTGATGCAGGTCGAACCAGCCCTGGCCGGCCAGCATGTCGCGAACCTCGACCAGCCGCAGCAGGCTGTCATTGTCGCCGCCGGCATTGCTCAATTCGCGAAAGCCCGTGGCGGCATTGACAGCCAGCACCACCAGCATGGCAAGCAGCGCCAGCGTCATATCGGACTTCCAGGAGGAAGCACCCGCCTTGGCTGCGTTCATCATCATGACCTTCGTCGGAAAGACTGCGGCCTTAAACCTAGCCTTAACAGCTTCAATAAATAGTAAAGTCGCCTGAGCGAGGCCGCATATGAGCGCGGCCGGAGGCTCCGCCGGGCGTCGGGAGACGGAAATGCCGCACGAAGTCCGCCATGAGCCGGCCATTGCCGTGCTCCTGCCTTGTTACAATGAGGAACTGACCATCGCCGAGGTGGTGCGGCGCTTTCGCGAGACGCTGCCGTCGGCCGAGATCTATGTCTATGACAACAATTCCAGGGATTTGACCGCGCTCAAGGCGCGCGCAGCGGGCGCCATCGTCGTCCGCGAGCCGCGCCAGGGCAAGGGCAATGTCGTGCGGCGCATGTTCGCCGACATCGATGCGGACATCTATCTGATGGCCGATGGCGACGGCACCTATGCGCCGGAAGATGCCTCGCTGCTGATCAACATCCTGCAGACCGAGCGCTGCGACATGGTGGTAGGCACCAGGCGCGGCGTCACCGACGATGCCGGCCGTTCCGGCCATGCCTTCGGCAACCGCATCTTCAATAGCCTCTACAAGCGGCTGTTCGGCGCCGACTTCACCGACATCTTCTCCGGCTACCGCGTCTTCTCGAGGCGTTTCGTCAAGAGCTTTCCCGCGGTTTCCGGCGGCTTCGAGATCGAGACCGAAATGTCGGTGCATGCCTCGCAGCTCAAACTGCCGGTGAGCGAGATCGCGCTCGATTATGGCCGCCGGCCTGAGGGATCGTCGTCGAAGCTGTCGACCTATCGCGACGGCGCCAGGATCCTGTGGATGTTCGCCATGCTGATGAAGGAAACGCAGCCGCTGCGCTTCTTCGGCGCCTTCGCGATTTTCTTCCTGGCGTCGAGCCTTGCCCTGATGACGCCGGTGCTGATCGAATTCGCCCAGACCGGCCTCGTGCCGCGCATGCCGACCTGGGTGCTGTCGGTCGGCCTGCTGCTGCTCTCGATGCTTGCGATGGTGACCGGATTGATCCTCGATTCGGTATCGCGCGGACGCGCCGAGCAGAAGCGCATTTTTTATCTCTCGGTGCCGTCAGGCCGGGTCGAACGGCGCGAACGCACTGATGAAATCCCGAAGGCCGAACCGGGCAAGACGCCCCGGGCCGCCTGAGGCCGTGAGCCGGCTCGCCCGCTTCGTCCTGGCAGGCGGCGTTGGTTTCGTCGCCGATGCCGCGGCGCTCTGGCTGCTCTTGGCGGTGACGCCGCTCGGTCCCTTCGTCGCCCGTGTCCTGTCGATCGGCTTTGCGCTGTGCGTCACCTGGCAGATCAACCGGCACCTGACCTTTTCGCCGTCGAGCCGCGGCCTGGCGCAGGAGGGCGCGCGCTATGGCGGCGTCGGCATCGCCACCAGCATCGTCAACTATCTCGTCTACTGCGCCATCCTGTTTGCGCTGCCGGCGCTGCCGCCGCTGGCCGCACTTGCCGTCGCCTCGCCGGTCGCCATGGCGCTGTCCTTCCTCGGTTACTCCCGGCTGGTCTTCGACCGGTAAAGGTCTGGGCCAAGCAAGCGCGATTGGCAGAAGCCGCCAAGTTCCGTATATCGGCGACTTGCCTTGCCGCAATTCCGGACGGAAAACCGCTACGCACTTTTCCTGGACTTGCTCGACCCGCTGGAGACCAAAAGATGACCCTGAAGATCGCCGTCCAGATGGACCATGTCTCCACCGTCTCGATCGCCGGCGACACGTCGTTTGCGCTGTCGCTGGAGGCGCAGCGGCGCGGGCACCAATTGTTCCACTATACGCCGGACCGGCTGTCGATGCTGGGCGGCAAGGTGTTTGCCCGCATCGAGGAGATGAAGCTCCGCGACGAGAAGGGCAATCATTTTTCGCTGGGCGACAAGGTGCGCACCGACCTGTCGGAGATGGATGTGATCCTGCTGCGCCAGGATCCGCCCTTCGACATGAACTACATCACCACGACGCATATTCTGGAGCGCATCCACCCGAAGACACTGGTCGTCAACGACCCGGCCTGGGTGCGCAACAGTCCGGAAAAGATCTTCGTCACCGAATTCCCCGATCTGATGCCCGAAACGCTGATCACCAAGGATCCCCAGGAGGTCGCCGCCTTCCGCAAGGAGTTCGGCGACATCATCGTCAAGCCGCTCTACGGAAATGGCGGCGCCGGCATCTTCCATCTCAAGGAGGATGACCGCAACCTCGCCTCGCTGCTCGAAATGTTCGCCCAGCTGTCACGTGAGCCCTATATCGTTCAGCGTTATCTCAAGGACGTGCGCAAGGGCGACAAGCGCATCATCCTGATCGACGGCGAAGCGGTCGGCGCCATCAACCGCGTGCCGGCCGACCACGACTCGCGCTCCAACATGCATGTCGGCGGCCGCGCCGAAAAGACCGAGCTGACGGAACGCGAACGCGAGATCTGCGCCCGCATCGGCCCATCGCTGAAAGAGCGCGGCTTCATCCTGGTCGGCATCGACGTGATCGGCGACTACATGACCGAAATCAACGTGACCTCGCCAACCGGCGTGCGCGAAGTGCAGCGCTTTGGTGGCGCGGATATCGCCAGCCTGTTCTGGGACGCGGTGGAGGAAATACGGCGCAATTCGGCCGCGTAGTGTGCGTTGCTACGGAGGACTTTGGTGGGTCCAGAGAAGCATCGAAGGATGCTCTTTATCGGGTAAGACTGCCGAGCAAGCGGCTCATCAAATCAAACTATGTCCCGGAAGCGCCGAGGCCTCAGTTTCGGAGGAAGGAGACCGATAAGTCTGGTCTGCAATTTTCGCTGTGGTGTTGCCCAGTCTTTCAGCAGAAAACCCGCATCGGAGTTCTTTTCCAGCAATGCAAAAGCCGCAGACAGTCCGATCAGGTCGACCAAGGTCCTGCGCATTGAGTGGCGGGAGATTAAATGCTCCAGTCCCGGCGCCACTTCGCACCAACGATTGGCCAGTGCCCGCCGTATCGCTATTTCAGTATCAGGCGACATCCTGCCGAGGCCAACTCCGGTACCCAGGATGCGCCCGTCCGCCCAGCCATTGCCGCCGTGAAGCCGATAACTGCCAAGAGCCCGCCCAATCCTCACGGTTCCGCCGATCATATGGGCGGCACGAGCCATATAACCATCGGCACATATCCTTATTTCGTCCGGATCGGATGGACGCATGATTTCAAGCGGAGCTCGACGAAACATCATCCCCGATGTGGTCGACCAAAACCAACCCACGGTGCCCCGATCAATAAATAATAATGTCGGGTCAGCTTCGGTGTCGACATGCAGGTAGCCGCTCATTTTCGGTATCGATCGCGGGTCATTCAGGTGGAATACGGGATGACCGCCCGCAAGCAGTTTGCCGGCCGTATCTATCACCACCTCATCGGAGCTCGACATCGCCGCGATACGGGTGTGGCTGAGATGCGCTCTCACATGGCATTCTATGAAGTCAGGGTGCCAAGCATCGTCACCGTCAAGAAACGAGATCAGGGGCCCGGCTGTCGCGTCAAGCCCGGTCATCATCGTTGCCATTTGCCCGCCATTTTGCAGTCGGGGCAGAAAGCGGAAACGACTGTCGCCAAGCTGGGACAGACACTCTTCAATCCTTCGCGGGAAGCGTCGGTCGAAAAATCATCGACCACCACGCACTCGAACGCAGTGTACGTCTGCGCCGCTACGGACCGGATCGCAGTGTCGATGAATGCCTCTTGATTGAAACAGCCTACGCAAACGGATACGGTTGGTAGCGCGATGTGAGAACCAGCCCCGCTTGGGACGATGTTTTCTTTCAAGAGGCGCTTCTCCGTACACCAGATTTGATCGCCTGAGATATTCCGTAGATCGAATGGCGATGTTTCTTTGCCAAATTTCTCTCTGTCGAAGCGAGTTTTTCTCCGCACTCAAGATCGCAATTGCCGCATGTTGACCCTACAGCACGGGTATCACCCTCCTACCAAATTCGAGATTGTCAGAGCCATGCTGCGTCATGGCCACAAACTCAGAAAAGGGCACCCTTCCGCGAAGTCGCAACCGGCTCTTCAGGCCAGTTTGCTGTCGGACGATCCGTTCATATCCTATTCGGGAATGTCCGGTACGCCGCTCGGATTAGCAAGTCATATGCCTTTCCTTCCACGCAGCCACCGCGCCTGGTTTCTCATCTCGCCAACCTGGTCCATCGAAAACAGTGCTAGCGTCAAAACCATCCGGACCTATGCCGTTCTGCATAGACTCAAGAACCCCCGTCACTCGCTAATCTTCCTATCCAACACTCAGGCCGAGGCTGATCTGTTGAATCAGTCCGGCGAGGCCGCCGTCCTGCACAACAAGACGTCAACAACCTCCGAACACATATTCAGGCCTCTCGATGACGTCCCTGTAGAATTTGATGCAATCTACAATGCGCAACTGGCTCCGTGGAAGCGCCATGACTTGTCGCTTGGCATCCAGCGTTGCGCATTTGTCTTCTATCGAGATTCAAGCGGGTCCTCCACGACGGAGTCGGAAAGAGCGCGAATAAATCGGCATAGGGAGCTCGCTCCGCATCACGTCTTTATCAACGAGTTTGACGGCACCGGCAAGCCGGTCCGATTGGCACCGGCTCAGGTGAACACGCATCTAAATCGTGCAGCCGTGGGAATCTGTCTCTCTCACCTGGAAGGACCAATGTTCGCCAGCACGGAATATCTTCTCGCGGGCCTTCCAGTGGTCACGACGCCGAACCATGGCGGCCGAGACCTTTATCTGGATGACGACTATTCGCTCACAGTTCCACCCGATCCTCGATCCATCGCGGAGGCTGTCTTAGCGCTGAAGGAGCGACGAATTCCCCGGGATTACATTCGTTCGCAAACTTTGAAACGAATCGAACGAGACCGCGGGCGGTTCATAGACCTTGTAAACGAGATTTTTCTGGAGAGCGGCTCTTCGCGCCGGATCGCCCTGCCTTGGCCTTTCAGATATCCTGTCATGGAGTGGCTTCCACCGCAGGTCGCGATCGATCGATCGCTTTCAGGTTCGGTCGATGCCTTCATCACCGCTTAGAAGCAACACCCTCAGATTGCCGAAGGGCCTAGTTGCCTTGTTAACGCGGTCGAGGAGGCGGAGCAGCCGTTCCATTTTGCTCAACCATCTTCCTTTTTTGCAACCGGCACAGCGCGCTGCAGCCACCACGAATGCATGTTCCTGTAATGTTCTTGCCTTGGCCTGAAATCTATGGTTGTCTTGTCCTGACGTCGCTCGCGGTCTGAACCACAAGGCCGAGGCGAGCCGATATCCGGGGGCAGAGCAAGATGGTGGCGCGGGTTCGCACGGTTGCTTTCCAGGGCATCGAGGCCGTACCGGTCGATGTCCAGGTGATGATCGCGCCGGGCAAGGTCGGCATGCAGATCGTCGGGCTGGCCGACAAGGCGGTGGCCGAAAGCCGCGAGCGCGTGCAGGCGGCACTGCATGCGTCGGGGCTGTCGATGCCGTCGAAGAAGGTGACGGTCAACCTGGCGCCTGCCGATCTTCCCAAGGAAGGGAGCCATTACGACCTGCCTATCGCGCTCGGCCTGATGGCTGCACTCGGCGCCATTCCGGGCGACATGCTGGCCTCCTATGTCGTGCTCGGAGAATTGTCGCTCGACGGCACCATTGCCACGGTCGCCGGCGCGCTGCCGGCGGCGATCGGCGCCAATGCCGAGGGAAAGGGCCTGATCTGCCCGTTCGGCTGCGGGCCGGAAGCGGCCTGGGCGGGCAAGGATTTCGACATATTGGCGCCGCGCAGCCTGATTGCCATCGCCAATCATTTTCGCGGCACGCAGGTGCTGTCGCGGCCCGAGCCCGGCATCCATGTCTCGGCCCGCGACCTGCCCGACCTTTCAGACATCAAGGGCCAGGAAAGCGCCAAGCGGGCGCTGGAAGTGGCGGCGGCCGGCGGCCACAATCTGTTGATGGTCGGGCCTCCCGGCTCGGGAAAATCGATGCTGGCGCAGAGGCTGCCTTCAATTCTGCCGCCACTGGCGCCCAAGGAACTTCTTGAAGTCTCGATGATCGCCTCGGTGGCCGGCGAGCTCGGCGAAGGCAAGCTCACCGACCGGCGGCCGTTCCGCGCCCCGCACCATTCGGCTTCGATGGCGGCAATGGTCGGCGGCGGCATCAGGGCGCGGCCGGGCGAAGTATCGCTTGCCCATAACGGCGTCCTGTTCCTCGACGAGTTTCCCGAATTCACGCCGCAGACCTTGGATGCGCTGCGCCAGCCACTGGAGACCGGCGACTGCATGATCGCGCGCGCCAACCACCGCGTCACCTATCCAGCGCGCATCCAGCTGGTGGCGGCGATGAACCCGTGCCGTTGCGGCATGGCCGGCGAGCCCGGCTATCGCTGCCTGCGCGGCGAGCGCTGCCGCACCGACTACCAGGCGCGCATTTCCGGCCCGCTGCTCGACCGCATCGATCTCAGGATCGAGGTGCCGGCGGTCTCGGCCGCCGACCTGATCCGGCCCGACCGAGCGGAGAAAAGTGCAGCCGTCGCCCAGCGCGTGGCGCGCGCCCGCACCATCCAGCGCGAACGTTTCGAGCGGCTGGGCGTCACCAGTGCCACCACCAACGCCCATTGCTCGCCTTCTGTTATCGAGGACATCGCCGCGCCGGACGCAGCAGGCCTGTCGCTGCTGAAAGACGCCAGCGAGAAACTTGGCTTTTCTGCGCGCGCCTATCACCGCGTGCTCAAAGTGGCGCGCACACTGGCTGACCTCGACGCCAGCGAAACCGTCGGCCGCATTCACTTGGCCGAGGCGATTTCCTACCGCATGATGTCGGAGCGGGTAGCGCAGGCGGCGTGACGAAGCCTAGCCTGCTTTGTCGGGATGGCTAGCTGTCCGCCCGGACCGATATCAAGAACCGATGATGTCTGGCTTTGCTAAAAGTCAGAACTTGTAGGCGAAGGCTGCGCGAACGACGCTGAAATTCGTCTTCACGTTGTAAGGATCGACGGGATCGAACCCGAAATCCTTCTTGCCGAGGTCGACGTATAGATATTCCGCGCGAACGGTCCAATTGTTGTTGAAAGCATATTCCGCACCGCCGCCGACCGCATATCCGGTCTGAAGCTTGGTTTCGGTTTCGTTGAAGACATGTTCGTCGATCTTGACATTGCCTACGGCAAGGCCAGCGGTGACATAGGGCAGAAACTGATCGAATGCGTAGCCGACGCGACCCCGGATCGTCCCGTAGGCATCCAGACTTGCACGCGCAAAAAGGCCGCCGTCGTCGAATTCCTGCTTGAAGCCCAGATAATTTATGTCGCCTTCGATACCGAAAACCCACGGGCCGGATTGATAGTTGGCACCGACCAGGACACCGCCGGTGAAGTCGCTGATGTCGGCCGATCCGGTGATGCCTATGAAGTTACCGTCGATATTGCCAAAGGCGCCACCCGCATTCGCGCCGATGTAAAAGCCGGTCCATGAATAGGTGGAGGCTACCGGTTCAACGAAATCCGCTGCATTGGCCCCGGTCACAGTCATGCCCGCAACCAGCAAAATTCCTGCAAAAAGCCGCATGGATGTCCCCCGACCCGACCATCAATTGATCAATGTCTTAGCAATACACCCAAATCCTTGCGAAACCTGTGTCAAAACAGTCACGCTGCAGGCTAAATTAGTGATTGCAGGCACTGGAGGCAGCGTCTTCCCACGAGTGCGGTCGCGAAGCTGCGCAGGCCTCAGCCGACGCCTTTCCGCCGCAGGATCAGGCCCGCTCTTTCGCCTTCAGCTCCAGCCGCCGTGCGTGCAGCACCGGTTCCGTATAGCCATTCGGCTGTTCGCGGCCTCTAAACACCAGGTCGCAGGCGGCGTGGAAGGCGATGGAATTGTCGAAATCGGTGGCCATCGGGCGGTAGAGCGGGTCGCCGACATTTTGGAGGTCGACGATCGCTGCCATGCGCCGCAGCGAATCCATCACCTGAATTTCGGAGCAAACCTTGTGGTGCAGCCAGTTGGCGATGTGCTGCGAGGAGATGCGCAGCGTGGCGCGGTCTTCCATCAGGCCGACATCGTTGATGTCGGGCACTTTCGAGCAGCCGACGCCCTGGTCGATCCAGCGCACGACATAGCCGAGAATGCCTTGCGCATTGTTGTCGAGCTCGCGCTGGATCTCGTCGGGGGTCCAGTTCGGCCGCACCGCCACCGGCACCGACAATATATCATCGAGCTTCGCCTTCGGCCGGCTCTTGAGCGCCGCCTGGACGGCATGGACATCGACCTTGTGATAGTGCGTGGCGTGCAACGTCGCCGCCGTCGGCGACGGCACCCAGGCGGTGTTGGCGCCGGCCTTGGGATGCGCGATCTTCTGTTCCAGCATCGCCGCCATCAGATCCGGCATCGCCCACATGCCCTTGCCGATCTGGGCGTGGCCGGCCAGACCGCATTCCAGCCCGGTGTCGACATTCCACGCCTCATAGGCGGAGATCCAGGCGGCCTGCTTCATGTCGCCCTTGCGGATCATCGGCCCGGCTTCCATCGAGGTGTGGATCTCGTCGCCGGTGCGGTCGAGGAAGCCGGTGTTGATGAACACGACGCGTTCCTTGGCGGCGCGGATCGCCTCCTTGAGGTTGATGGTGGTGCGCCGCTCCTCGTCCATGATGCCCATCTTGATGGTGTTTGCCGCCATACCGAGCAGCGCTTCGACGCGGTCGAAAATCTCGACTGCGAAGGCGACTTCCTCCGGCCCATGCATCTTCGGCTTCACCACATACATTGAGCCCGCGCGGGAATTCATCCGACGCCCGTTGGCGCCGACATCGTGCAGCGCGATCAGCGCCGTCATCGCCGCATCCAAGATGCCTTCCGGCACCTCGTTGCCATCGCGGTCGAGGATGGCCGGATTGGTCATGAGGTGACCGACGTTTCGCACCAGCATCAGCGAGCGGCCAGGCAAGCTCAGCGCGCCACCACTGGGCGCGGTCCAGGCGCGGTCCGGATTGAGCTTGCGCGTGAAGGTTTTGCCGCCCTTGCTGATTTCCTCCGCCAGATCGCCCTTCATCAGGCCGAGCCAGTTGCGGTAGACGATGACCTTGTCCTCGGCATCCACCGCCGCGACCGAATCCTCGCAGTCCTGGATGGTGGTCAGCGCCGATTCCAGGATCACGTCGGCAATGCCGGCCGGGTCGGTGCGGCCGATCTGGTTGGTGCGGTCGATGAGGATCTCGATGTGCAGGCCGTTCTGGACCAGCAGGATGGCTTCCGGGTTGGCGCCGTCGCCGCGGTAGCCGGCAAATTGTTTCGGGTTGGCCAGTGTGGTGCCGCCGGCGCCGGCGCCGAGCCGCAAGGTGCCACCCGAAACCGTCAGCCCGTTCACGCCGGCCCATTTGCCCGAGGTGAGCGGCACGGACTCGTCCAGAAAACTCTTCGCCCAGGCAACCACCTTGGCGCCGCGCACGGGGTTGAAGCTTTTACCCTTCTCGGCGCCACCGGTCTCGGCAATGGCGTCGGTGCCGTAGAGCGCATCGTAGAGCGAGCCCCAGCGGGCATTGGCGGCGTTGATCGCATAACGCGCATTCATCACCGGCACCACCAGCTGCGGCCCGGCAACGGTGGCGATCTCGGGGTCGACATTGTCGGTCGACACGGAAAAGGCCGGCCCTTCGGGCACGAGATAGCCGATCTCACGCAAGAAGCTTTTGTAGGTCTCCATATCGATGGACGCGCCATTGGCGCGGTGCCAGGCGTCGATCCGTTCCTGCATGGCGTCGCGTTTGGCCAACAACGCCCGGTTCTTCGGCGCGAGATCATGGACGATAGCCGAAAAGCCGTTCCAGAAGGCGTCGGCGGCAATGCCGGTACCCGGCAGCGCTTCGCCGACAAAGTCATGCAGTTCGCGGGCAATCCGCAATCCGGCGATCTCGACGCGATCGGTCATCAGGGCTTCTCCAGATGAAAGGCTTTGCGGCCTTTGGCATGTCAGGGGTGAAGGGTCAATTCAGCTTAGGGTGAAGGCGGGGAATTTGAAGCTGCTGATCTCTCCCCTCGTGGGGGAGATCACCTAAACCGCAATCCTCGGCCGACCCGATGCAACCGCCACCACATGCGCTTCGATAAACATCCGTTGGGCCTCAACCGTAGACACCTTGAACTCGGTCGAAACGTCGATCTCGGCATTATCCGTGCCGGCATCCTTCGCGCGCGCGGCTACGATCGCCCGCACATCAGCCTCCGCTGCCGCGATCGCCTCGGCCTCGTCCGTGAAGTCGCGCACCGTTTGCCCCGACGCCAAACGAAACAAACCTTCCTTAGGCTGGCTGACGCGGGCTTCGGCGGAGACGCGGACCTGGCCGACGACGGCGCCGAGCGCGTTGGCGACATCGGTATCCTCCGGCACCACGCACTCATTACCGACCAGCTCGGCCAAGCCGGCATAGTGCAGCGGCGCCGAGGCGCCGAGGCCAATGACCGGACGATCGAGCGCGACGCTGAGCCTTGCGATGCCGGGATGGGAATCGACGGCGCGCTGCACCAGCGCATGCGCGACGGTGGCGGCGCCATCCAGCCCGTCTTCGGCAAAGGCTGTCTCCAGAATGTATTCGGCCGACCAGCGCGTGAGCGTCAGCAGCACGCGTTCGGAAATCACCTCCGGAGACGGCGCGATGTACTGGCCTCGCCCATCACGCTTGCGGGCAAACAGTTCGGCGCCGAGCCGGGCCGCAAGCGGGTCCCAGTTGGCCTGCTTGCCGAGCACATGGGCGGCGTCCGAGGGGGTGAAGCCCGAGATATGCACAAGACCGCGCGAGACCAGCCGGTTCAGCGTGGCGTTCTGGGCGTTCGAGGTGAGCAGCCTGTCGATGGCGAGCGGCACGGCACCAATCATTTCATACAGTTTCGCCTCGGGCGCGGTCAGGCCGGCGGCGAGCCTGTCCGGCACGCCGGTGCGCAGCGCGAAGCGGCCATCCATGCGGCCGGGGTTTGGCGCCCGCAGCTGCCGCTCGAGTTCCGAGGTCACGGCCTCGCGATGCATAAGGCCGGCCAGCGCCAGCGGCACCAGGCGACGCGGCCCGAGCAGGATCTTCGGGTTGAGCGCGCCATCTTCCAGCGCCACTTCGGAATCGCCGCCGAGGCCGAAGGTGCGCATGGCGACCGCCTCGACCATGGTGCGGAAGCCGCCGACAGTGGCGCCTTCGGGATCGAGCCGAGGACGGCCGCCGTCGAGCACGGCGACATCGGTGGTGGTGCCGCCAATGTCGGACACCATGGCGTTGTCCAGGCCCGTCATGTGGCGGGCGCCGACCAGGCTGGCGGCCGGGCCGGAGAGGATGGTCTCGATTGGCCGCTGGCGGGCAAACGCCGCCGAAACCAGCGCGCCATCGCCGCGCACCACCATCAGGGGGGCTACGATGTTGCGGGCTTCCAAAAATCCTTCGGTTGCCGCCACCAGCCGGTCGATCATCGAGATCAGCCTGGCGTTGAGCAAGGTGGTGAGTGCGCGGCGCGGACCGCCGAGCTTGGCCGACAATTCATGGCTGGCGGTCACCGGCAGGCCGGTCTTTTCGCGGATGAGGTCGCGCGCGGCGAGTTCATGCGCCGGGTTGCGGGTGGCGAAATAGGCGCACACGGCAAAGCCCGACACCGAGGCGCCGAGTTCAGGGATCGCCGCTTCCAGACCCGACAGATCGAGCTTGGCCGCATTGCCGTGCACGTCGTGGCCGCCCGGACAAAACACCACCGGATCGGTGCCGAGCGCGGTCTTCAGCCCGTCGCGGGCAAGGTCGCCTTCGGAAAAGCCGATCATGATGAGCGCCACACGCCCACCCTGGCCCTCGACCAGCGCATTGGTGGCGAGCGTCGTCGACATCGACACGAGTTTGATGGCGGCCGGATCAGTGGCCGATTTTTCCAGCACCGCATCGACCGCGCCGGAAATGCCTACGGCAAGATCGTGCCGCGTCGTCAGCGCCTTGGCCTTGGCCAGCACCTTGCCTTTTGGCCCGCCTTGTTCCGACCACAGCACGGCATCGGTATAGGTGCCACCGGTGTCGATACCGAGGAACAGGGGTTTTGGCTTGGCGGTCATTTCTGGCGGTCCGGAATTCTGCTTCCCCCCGCCCTTAGCCGATACGGCCCGGCGGATAAAGGCGGGAGGGGTGGGCCAGTTTGACCCTCGTCGCCGCTCATGCCCCCCAAACTTTGTAACGGTCACATTTTTTCATTGGTGCGTGGCCTGCCTTTGCGTGCACCATGCGCCGATCTCATCCCTTTCAGGACTTCGCCATGACCACGCTTCCCGGCATCGCCGACATCCATGCCGCCGCCGCGCGGCTCTCCGGCCTGATCGCCGAAACGACCCTGATCGAATCGCTGGAACTCAACAAACGCTTCGGCGGCCGCATCCTGTTCAAGCCGGAGACGCTGCAGCGCACCGGCTCGTTCAAATTCCGCGGCGCCTACAACAAACTGTCTTCGCTGAGCGAAGAAGAGCGCAGCCGCGGCGTCGTCGCCTTCTCCTCAGGCAACCATGCTCAGGGCGTCGCCGCGGCGGCTGCCATGTTCGGCGTCAAGGCGGTCATTGCCATGCCGGCCGACGCGCCGGCGATGAAGATCGCCAATGTTCGCAAGATGGGCGCAGAAGTGGTGCCGTTCGACCGCTTTCGCGACGACCGCATGACGGTGGTGCGACCCTACATGGACAAGGGCATGGTGCTGGTGCCTCCTTTCGACGATCCGGCCATCATCGCCGGCCAGGGCACGATCGGTCTCGAACTGATGCGCCAGGCAAAAGCGCTCGGCGTCAGCCTCGATGCGGTCGTCATTCCCTGTGGAGGCGGCGGCCTGACGAGCGGCATTTCGATCGCCGTCAAGGATGCCTCGCCGGCCACAGCAGTCTGGGCCGTTGAGCCCGAGCATTTCGACGACACCCGCCGCTCGCTGATCGAAGGAAAAAGGGTTTCCAACGAGCCCGGCCACAGTTCGATCTGCGATGCCATCCTCACCGCAGAGCCCGGTGCCATCACCTTCGAGATCAACCGCAAGAACCTCGCCGGCGCCATCGCCGTCTCCGACAAGGCGGCCGCACAGGCGGTGCGCGACGCCATGGCCCATCTCAAGCTGGTGGTCGAACCCGGCGGCTGCGTGGCGCTGGCGGCGCTCTCGTCAGGCGAGATCGAACTGTCGGGCAAATGCGTCGCCGTCGTGCTGTCAGGCGGCAATGTCGATTTCACCACCTATGCCGAGATCATGGCCGCGGCCTGAGAACCGATATGGCAGACGCTGAGATAAGGGCGGCTCTCGATCGCCATTGGGCTGCCTCCGATGCCAATGATCTCGAGACGGAGCATCAGATCTATCGCGAGGACGCGGTGCTCGATTATCCGCAATCAGGCGAGCGCATCAGCGGACGGCACAACATCCAGTCGTCGCGCGCCACGCAGCCCAACCGGAAGCGCTTTGCCGTGCGGCGGATCACCGGGTCAGGCGACCTCTGGATCACCGAATATGTCCTGACCTATGACGGGATTCCGTCCTATACGGTGAGCATCATGGAGTTCGTCGATGGCAAAGTGGTTCGCGAGACCCAGTATTTCGGCGATCCGTTCGAGCCGGGGCAGTCGCGCGCGCAATGGGTCGAACGGATACCTTGAAACACGGCGGCGGTAGCATGACCGGCCACCATCCGCTCGATCGTGCCGAACTGCCTGATGATACGGCCGATCTCGCCCGCTATCTCATCGGCAAGCTCGTGGTGCGGGAGCTGCCGGAAGGCATCGTCGGCGGCCGTATCGTCGAGACCGAGGCCTATGTCACCGGCGACGCCGCCGGTCACGGCTATCGCGGGATGACGCCGCGCAACCGTTCGATGTTTCTTGAGGCCGGGCACGCCTATGTCTATCTCGCCTATGGCGTCTCCTGGATGCTCAATGTTTCGAGCGAGGGGCCAGGGACCGGCACCGGTGTGCTGATCCGGGCGCTGGAGCCGCTCGAAGGCATTGCCATCATGCGGCAGAACCGGGGCGTCGAACGCCTGCGCGACGTGGCGCGCGGGCCGGGACGGCTCGCACAGGCATTGCGGATCGACCGTTCGCTGGACGGCCTCGATCTGTGCCGCCAAGGCCCGCTATGGCTGGCAGCCGACGAGCACGAGCCCGGCGACATCGGCCAAGGCATCCGCATCGGCATCACGAAGGATGCGGATCGCCCGCTGCGGTTCTATGTCAGGGGCAGTCCGTTCGTCAGCGGTCCGCGATCGCTCAATTCCTGAACGCTCAGTCGAGCGTGCGCCTGAACCGCACCAATGCGACGCCGGCAAACAAGGCCACGAACCCGACCAGCCAGGCGATCTCGCCCGCAACCGCCGGCAGTTCGGCGCCCTTCAGCATCACCGCGCGGGTGATGCGCAGAAAATGCGTCAGCGGAAAAATCTCGCCGAAGGTCTGCGCCCAGCCCGGCATGCCGCGATAGGGGAACATGAAGCCGGACAGCAGGATCGACGGCAGGAAAAAGAAGAAGGTCAGCTGCAGCGCCTGCATCTGCGTGCGGGCGATGGTCGAGATGGTGTAGCCAAGCAGCACCAGCGCCAGCACGAACACCAATACGGCTGTAAGCAGCAGCGACATGGAACCGGTGAAGGGGATGGCGAACAAGAGCTTCGACGCCGCCAGCACCACCACCACCTGGACGCCACCGACCACAAGATAGGGCAGCACCTTGCCCAGCATGATCTCGAACGGGCTGGACGGCATGGCGAGCAGGTTTTCCATCGTGCCGCGCTCGGTCTCGCGGGTCAGCGCGATCGAGGTCATCATCACCAGGGTCATCTGCAGGATGACGCCGAGCAGGCCGGGCACGATGTTGTATTGCGAGATGCCTTCCGGATTGTAGCGCTGGTGCACCACCACATCGAGCTGGCCCCTGGCGGCCTCACTCGCCGCCTCCTGCATGCCTTGCGCCCGAAGCAGCGCCTGGCTGGCCACTTTGCTTAGCGTCGAGATGGCGCCGCTGGCGGCGGCCGGGTCGGTGGCGTCGGCCTCGATGAGTATCTGCGGATTATCGCCGCGCTCCACCCGGCGGCCGAAATCGGCCGGGATGGTGACGACGAAGGCGACATCGCCGCGCGCCATCAGGAATTCGGCAGCCTCGGCACTTTGCGCGACATGGTCGAAGCGGTAGTAGCCGGTCGTCTGCAGGGCCGCGACAATGGCGCGGGTGTAGGGGTCGTTGCTGGTCGCCACCAGTGCGGCAGGCAGGCTTTTGGGATCGTTGTTGATGGCGTAGCCGAACAGCACCAGCTGCAAAAGCGGCACGCCCAGCATCATGGCGAAGGTGATGCGGTCGCGCCGCATCTGGATGAATTCCTTGATCAGCAGCGCACCGAGCCTGGCGAAGGAGAAGACGCTGTTCATGCCATATTGTCCTTCGAGCCGGACATGAACTGGATGAAGACGTCCTCGAGGCTGGTCTCGCCGGGTTTTACGCTGACGCCCTTGTGCTCCTTCTCGACATCGGCGAGCGCCTGTTCGAGCTTTGCCTTGTCGGAGCCGACGACATGCAGCGTCGCGCCGAACGGCGCCACCTGGTCGACGCCGGGCCGGTCCCTGAGTGCATCGGCGACCTGGTCGAGGCGCGGTCCCTGCAGCACAAAGGTGGTCAGACCGGCATTCGTCACCACCTCGTCCACCGTGCCGGTGGCCAGCATCTTGCCGTAGGAGATGTAGCTGATGCGGTGGCAGCGCTCGGCCTCGTCCATGTAATGGGTGGACACCAGCACGGTCAGACCGCCGCTCGCCAGCCGGTGGATCTCGTCCCAGAATTCGCGCCGCGCCTTCGGATCGACGCCGGCGGTCGGCTCGTCGAGCAGCAGCAGCTTCGGCTTGTGCATGATGCAGGCGGCCAGTGCCAGCCGCTGCTTCCAGCCGCCCGACAGCGTGCCGGCGAGCTGGTTGCGGCGGCTCGTCAGGCCAAGCTCTTCCAGCGTTTTCGACACATGCTCCTCGACCGGCTTCAGCCGGTAGAGCCGCGCCACGAATTCGAGATTCTCGCCGATCGTCAAATCCTCGTAGAACGAGAATTTCTGCGTCATGTAGCCGACTTCGCGCTTGATGCGGAGCGACTCGGTGCGGATGTTGAAACCCAGCACCGTACCTTCGCCCTCGTCGGGCGTCAGCAGGCCGCACATGATGCGGATGGTCGTCGTCTTGCCGGACCCGTTGGGCCCGAGAAAGCCGACGATCTCGCCCTCGGCCACCGTCATCGTCACATGGTCGACGACAGTCTTGTCGCCGAAACGCTTGACCAGGCCATGAACGTCGATGGCGTTCATTTTGCGGAGGCCGCCAGCTCGACATCGACGATCTGTCCCGGCTGCAGCGCTTGCGCCTTGCCCTCAGGCCGCGCCTCGACGAGGTAGACCAGCTTCTGCCGGTTCTCGAGCGAGTAGATCACCGGCGGGGTGAATTCCGGGTCGGGCGAGACATAGCTGACGCGCGCCTTCACCTCCGGCCCGCAGCCGTCGCAATGGACGACAAGCAGCGTGCCGACCTTGATCGACGAGAACGCACTTTCCGGGACATAGACGCTGAGCTTTACCGCACCGTCCGGCAACATCGAAATGACAGGCGCGGTCGAACCGGCGGTGTCGCCGGGATTGCGGATGACGTCATTGATGCGGCCGGGCGAGGGTGCCGCCAGAACGCGCTTCGATAGCCGCCACTCAGCCTGTTCCAACGCCGACTGCGCCTGTTTGACCTGATTGTCTGCCGCCTTGATCGTTTCGGGACGCGCAGGCAGACCGCCGACGGCGAGGTTGGCCTGCGCCTGGCCGACCTGCGCATTGGCGGTCTCCAGCGTCGCGGCGGCGGTGTCGTAGTCGGCCTGCGTGCCGGCACCGCGCTTGAACAGGTCGGCGGCGCGGTCGTATTTGCGCTTGGCATCCGTGGCCTGGGCCTTGGCCATGTCGACCTCGGCCTTCAGCACCGCAATCTCCTCCGGCCGCTTGCCGATCTGCAGGTCGGCCAGCTGCGCCTGCGCCTGGGCGAGCGCGGCCTCTGCCTGGGCGACGGCGATTTTTGCGTCGGCGCTTTCGAGAGTCACCACCGGCGTGCCTGATACAACACGGTCGCCGCGCTTGACCGCGACGGTCTCGACCTGCGCCACTTCGATCGGCGCCAGCAAGACATAGTCGCCCTCGACATAGCCGACGGCAAGCGGCGCTGCCGGCGCGCAGGCGCCGAACAGCTGGGCTGCGAGCGGCAGGGAACAGAGAAAACTCATCGCTTGCCCTCCTTGCGGGCGACCGGATTTCGGGCCGCCAGTATGGCGCCAAGATTGCTTGTGACCGCCGCCACCACCTTGGCGGCTTCGGTGTTACCGATCTCGCGCCAGCCCATACGACGCATCACTGCTTCGCGGCCGATGCGGAAATAGATGACCTGGCCGATCAGCGTGAAGACCACGAGCTTGGTGGCCTCGCTTTCGGCCGGCTCGCCCGTCGCCTGTTCCCAGATCTGGCAGAGGCGGCGATGCGTCGGTTCGAACACCCCGTCATAGATACGGTCGAGGGCGGCCGTCGGATGCGACAACTCTCTAAGTACGAATTGTACGATCTCGCCCGCCTCCGGCCTGGCGACGATAAATCCTACCATCCGCTCCAATGCGGTCGAGAGCTGCGCCCGCGCCGCCTCTGGACTGGCTTGACCTTGCAGCTGCATTCCGCCGAGCGCCTGGCCGGCAACCGCCTGGATGGTCTCGACGATGTGGTCGGCGGCGGCCGCGCGCAGCCCTTCCTTGCCGCCGAAATGATAGGCGATGGAGCCGATGTTGGCCTTCGCCTCCGCCGCGATCTCGCGCGTCGAGGTGCCGTCGAAGCCCTGCCGCCCAAACAGTTTGAGCGCGGCCAGCACCAGTGCGGCGCGCGTCTGCTCGGCGGGCGATGTCTCCTGGCGAGGCATTTTGTCGGGCGCGGATTTGATCATATCGGTCTGTTTAATCAATCGATTGATTAAAGTCAAATTGATCTATCTACGGCCGCTTGCCATGTCGGGCCGCAGACGCTTTAGTGCGCGGCCATGGGCAAGGAAGTCGAACGCAAGTTCCTGGTCTCCAGCGCCGAATGGCTAGAAATGGCCGAGGCGAATATACGCATTCGCCAGTTCTACCTTGCCGCAGCACCTGGCCGCACCGTGCGCGTGCGCATCAGCGACGGCAGTTCGGCGAAGCTGACGCTTAAATTCGGCAGCAAGATCCGCGAGCGCGACGAATACGAATATGAAATTCCACTGGCCGACGCAGAGGAGATGCTGGCCTTCGCCATCGGACATGTCATCGAGAAGACACGCCACCATGTTAGGCATCGCGGCTATCTCTACGAAGTCGATGTTTTCGGCGGGATCCTAGCCGGCCTTGTGGTGGCCGAACTGGAGACGCCGGAGGATGTACCTGACGAAATGCTGCCCGATTGGCTCGGCCGCGAAGTGACCGGCGAGCAGAGATTTTACAACGCGTCGCTCGCCCTAGAGCCGGATGATTTTAGGTCGGGTCGACCTAAAATCGGAATCCGGCTCTAAATCAAAAGAGATGGAGCATGATGTCGTCCGAAAACCGCTTCACACTTTTCGGCATCATGCTCTAGGGGGATTCCGGAGATCGCCGCATGAGCTTTCGCATCGATCCGCGCCTGCCGCTGACCGGCGAGGTCAGGCGTATCCTTGGCGAGGAGATCGGCAAGGCGCTTGCCCATCTGGCCGTCGCGCGCGACCAGCCGGAGCAGGCATTGCACAAATGCCGCAAGCGGCTGAAGAGCGCGCGCGCCTTGCTGCGGCTGGTCCGTTCCGGAAATGAAACATTCTGTCGGACTGAGAACCAATGCTACCGTCAGGTGGCGGCGCTGCTTGCCGGGCCGCGCGAGGCGACCGCGCTGGTCGAGACCGTCGACCGGCTGGCAGCCGCCTTTCCCGAGCAGGTTGCCGGCGGCGGCCTCGACAGCGTGCGCGACCGGCTGATTGCCCGCCAACATGAAATGCATGCCGGCGCCGGCCTCGACGCCGCCATAGGCGCGGCCACCGCCGCCTGCGAGGAAGGCCTGATCAGGATAGAGCGGCTGCTGCTCCCCGATCTGCCTGAGCATGCAGCCGATGTGGTTGCGGAAGGCGCTCGCAAGACCTTGCGCCGTGCCAGGAAGGCGCTGGACCGGGCGGGATCGCGCGGCGAAGCAGAGGATTTCCACGATCTGCGCAAGGCTGCCAAGACCCACTCGATGCATTTGTCGCTGCTCGGCCGGCTGTGGCCGACGCCGATCAAGGTGCGGCGCAAGGCAGTTGACGAACTTGGCGAAAAACTCGGCGAACTGCACGACGTCTTCGTCATGCGCGTGTTGCTCGAGGCCGACGGTGAGCCGCTCGGCGATGCGCAGGACACAAGGCTTCTTGGCAAGCTTTTGAAGCGCTCGGAAAAAAGCCTGAAGAAGAGCTGCCTCGCCGGAGCGGCCGAGCTGTTCGGCGACAGCCCCAAGCGCTCGACGAAGAAACTCGCGCGCAATGCGCGCGACGACCTCGCCGGCCCGGTATTGTCGAAAGAGGTCCCGGTCGGTTGATCATGGCCGAGGACGTCACCTCGTGCTAGTCACACTTTACCATGACCGCGCCGCGCGACACGCTTCTCGACCGACTTGGCCGCTGGCTTGCCGGCCGGCTGCAGGACGAATCCTCGGGCTATGAGCCCTACACGCCGTCCGACGCCGAGACGTTGCGGCGCACGCTCGAACCCGGCGACATCCTGCTCATCGAAGGCAACCAGAAGATCTCCGCGGCCATCAAATACCTGACACAGTCGACCTGGTCGCATGCGGCCTTCTATATCGGCGATGCGTTGTCCGAACCGGAGGACGGATCGGAACGGCGTCGGCTGATCGAAGTCACGCTCGGCGAAGGCTGTGTCGCCGTGCCGCTGTCGCGCTACCGCACCTACAACACCCGTATCTGCCGGGCGAGCGGGCTGGCGCCGGAAGACCGCGACCATGTCGTCGCCTTCATGATCGGCAAGCTCGGCCTGAAATACGATCTCAAGAACATCTTCGACATGCTGCGCTTTTTCCTGCCGACGCCACCGGTGCCGGTGCGCTGGCGCCGCCGCATGCTGGCTTTCGGTTCCGGTGACCCGACGCGCGCCATTTGCTCGACGCTGATCGCCGAAGCCTATGGTGAGATCCGCTACCCGATCCTGCCCGAAATCACCCGCGCGCCCGGCCGCGCCTCGGCGCAGTCGAACTATTCGCGCCGCGAAATCCTGCACATCCGCCACCACTCGCTCTACACGCCGCGCGACTTCGACCTGTCGCCCTTCTTCCGCATCGTGAAGCCGACGCTGGAATTTGGTTTCGACTACCGGGCGGTGACCTGGGAGGACAAGGCAGGCACCGACGCCGCAGCCGCGAAGGCTGGCGCAATCGCCTCAGACACGTGATGGCTTCGGCCTGAGTCATGAGGTTCAGGCGTCTCACATGGCGGCCTGCATCACGCCGAAACCGCAATAGCGCCCTGGTTTTCGGCCCTGTGTTCGACCCAGACATGGACCGGTTCGTCCCGGCCGCGGATGCTAACCGGTCCATGATCGCGCGCATTCAACCGTGTCGTTGGCGATTCCGCCTTCGCGGCCTCAATCAGTCGTGACCCAAAGCAAATATTCGCCTGAAGTTCCCGGCAGAGCGCCTGCAAACGGCTGGCGACGTTGACGGTGTCGCCCACCACCGCGAAGGACAGGTTGCGCTCGCTGCCGACCGCGCCGAGGACGACGGCGCCATATTGTGCACCGATCCGAACGTCCAGCGGCGGATATCCTCTGGACACCCGCTGGACATTCCAGTCTTCGATAGCGGCGATCATCGCTTCAGCGCACCGGATGGCCCGGGTTGCGTCGTCATGGCTGGCTTGCGGAACCCCGAAGGTCGCCATGATGCAATCGCCGATATAGTTGTCGACGGTGCCATGGTGGTCGAAAACGACCTGCTCCATGCGACGGTGGAACTGACGCAGTAGTTCGAACACTGCTTCGGCCGGATGATCCTCGGAATAGTGTGTGAAGCCGACGATGTCGGCGAACAGCACCGCGATATCCTGCCGGCGGACCGGACCGAAGGGCTCGTCATCCGAGGCGAGCTGGTCGACGACATTGGGCGAAAAATGCCGGGCGAGATTGGCGCGGGCGCGCTCCGCCTTGACATAGTCTTCCGACAGATGCCGGGAACGGGAGACGACCAGCGCCATGATCGCGCCGATAATCAGGACAACCAACACATTGGTCGCCTGCGCGAACGTATCGACGAAATTGGGGTTGAGATAGAGATTCAGTCGCTCTGTCATCGGCAGCGAATAGAGGTTCGTTGCCGGAATGACGGTTCCCGCATGAAAAACCACCCATCCCACCCCGATCGTCCACGTCAAGGCCGCGAGCGCGCCGAGATAGAGCGCCAATCGTGTCGAAAGGGTCAGCGCGCCAAGGCATACGAAAATCAGCAGGAATTTGAAGCTGCCCTCGCGCAGTTGCATCGCGGCCGGCGCGACCTCGAGGGAAAACGGGTTGGGCGTTACCAGCAGAACGGTCAACAGAATGATGTCCAGCGTACCGACGAGGTAACCGATCCACCATGGCGCGTTACGACGGCGCGCAAAGCGAAACTGGATCAGGCCGACGAGTTGGAACAGCGCGAGGCCCGCCAGCACGAAGAGCAGCGAGGCATCCCAGCGGCTGATCAATGAAAAGAAGCAGGAGATCACGGCGAGCGATGCCGTGCGCGCCCAGAACTGCAATGCAGCACCTTGGCGTTCTGCGCGCTCCCGCAAATTTTTCAGGCGCGAATAGCGGCGAAGTTCAAGTGTTGGCGCGGTCGGCATAGGATCACTTCGATTTTGCGGGGACGGTCACGCATTCGGCAAACCCGCCCCGTACAGTCTGGCAAATCAGCGCGCGAACTCTATCATGAATGTGGCTTCATTTTTGAAGCACCTCCGGACTGGAGCGCGACAAGCTCAGCCGCCAGATGCAATCCTGCTCGGATGATTGCCCACTCAAGCCGGCAAAGGACGGCGTCCCTTTGCAGCAGCGGTGGGCCGGTCTGACGCCCCGGCATCCCTGGGGTGCGGGCCGATCGGCATGATCGCCGGAAACGGGGTTGCGCCAAAAGCAAATGTCCATTTGTAGCCGGTCAGCCCGTCTTCCGGCGTCGTGTGCTGGTCGTGATGGGCGAGCAGTTTGGCGCGCTCGGCCAGTTCCTCTGCCTCGCGCTTCACCATCTCCGCCGTCTCCGGCCGCATCCGCCTGGAGAAAGAGACGAAGGTCGCTTCCCGCTCCAGATGGGTGATCGCCCAGCCGATGAAATTCTTGTTTGTCATCTCGAACAGCGGCCTGAGCGGCCCTTCGAAATTCCACTGGATCGGTGTGTCGACCAGCAGCCGTGCCGACAGCCCGCTGCCCAATGCGATCAGACCGAGCGCTTCGAGATCGCGCAGATAGAGGAACATCGAGGCTTCGCTCAAGCCTTGCGAGCGCATGACGCCTTCGGGCGTGAACTTCTCCGACAGCATGACGAAGATGAACAGCAGCGCCGGCCGTCCCGCGAGCTTGCGCTCGATCTCCGGCGCGATGCGATTGACCGGTCCCGGCCCCCTGTTCATCGATCCGAGCACGTTTTCCAGCTCGACGCCGGCGGCGGCGCAGATCCCGACGAGACGGTCGAGCTTGCAGTTGCGCTCGTGGAAGATGCGCTTCACCGTCGGCTCGGAAATGCCCATACGCCCGGCTAGCTCACGATAGGTGACGCCCTTGGCCTTCATCGTCCGCTTCAGCGCCTCGAAGATCAGGCCGTTCATGGAATGCACCTCTTTTGCGCCATTTCGTATCGAATTTCGATACTAGCTCGAATCGTCCTTCCGGAAAAGTATCGAAACTCCTAGCTCTCCGCTATCCATCACAGGAGACCTGGCCATGAAAACCCTCATCACCTCGATTTGCGTCGCCGCCTTCGCTATCGCGCTCGCACCTGCGGCCGAGGCCGCCGAACTCTGGCGCGCCTCGGGCTTCGAGCAACCGGAAGCGGCGCTGTTCGACGCCGCCAACAATCGCATCATCGTCTCCAACATCGTCGGCAATCCCGGCGAGGCCGACGGCAACGGCTATCTCTCGGTGCTGTCGCTGGACGGCAAGGTCGTTAGCCGGCACTGGACCGCCGGCATGGATGCACCGAAGGGCTCGGCGATCTCCGGCGGCAAGCTCTACGTCGCCGACATCACCAAGGTGCGCATCGTCGATCTCGCCAGCGGCAAGCTGGTCTCGACCATCGATGTGCCCGGCGCCGTCTTCCTCAATGACGTGACATCGGACAGTTCGGGCAAGGTTTATGTCACCGACATGCTGGCCGATGCGATCTACCGCATTGACGGCGACAAGCCGGAACTGTTCGTGAAGGATGCGAAGCTCGCCGCACCCAACGGCATCTTTGCCGATCGCGACCGGCTGATCGTGGCGTCCTGGGGCAAGGGCATCAAGCCGGACTTCAGCACTGCCGCGCCCGGGGGCCTGCTGTCGGTCGATCTCGCGACGAAAGCCGTGACGCCGCTGCCTGGCGCACAAAACTTTGCCGACCTCGACGGCGTCGTCGCCATCGGCGACAGCATCTACGCCACCGCCTTCATGACCGGCACGCTCTATCGGTACAAAGTCGGCGAGGCGCCGGAGGCTGTAGAGCAGTTCAAGCCGGGCAGCGCCGATATCGGCACAGACGGCACACGGATTTTCGTGCCGCTGATGAACGAGGGCGAGATCGCGGTGCTGAGCCTGGACTGACGGCGCACACTTGCCGGCTCAGCCAGCGGGCGCGGCTTTGAGTTGCGCCCGCGAATCCTTGATCGAGGCGGCAAAGGTCACCAGCGGCCGCTTGACGCCGTGGTTGATCAGCATGCGCCGTGTCTGCGGCGAGGCACCGGCGATGATGAAACGCACCCCTGCGCGCTTCGCCTTGTGCGCCGCGCCCTCGATGACATTGGCCGCGGTGGAATCGAAGAACGGCACCGCCGAACAATCGAGGATGAAGTTCTTGCGCTGGTCGGCGATGCGGTCGAGCACCGTGCCGACAGTCGAGGCGGCGCCGAAGAAGAAGGCGCCGGAGATGCGATAGACGACGGTGTCGGCGTCGCTTGCCTCGCTTGCATCGTAGGCGCGGCCGCTGCTGTCGGCGACATCGTCCTGCACCAGCGGCAAATCCGCCTCCACGGCGATCGACTTGGCCATACGATCGATGAACAGGATCGAGCCTAGCGCGAAACCAACGACGATGCCTTCGGTGAGGTCGCGGAAGACGACGATCAGGAAGGTTGCCATCAGCACCAGGGCGTCGCCGCGCGAAGCGCGCAGCAACGTGGCGAAGGCCTGCTTCTCGAACATGTTCCAGCAGACAACCGCCAGCACACCCGCAAGGGCGGCAAGCGGGATGTAGCTGGCCAGCGGTGCGGCCAACAGCATGAAGACCAGCAGAAAAAGCGAATGCAGCATGCCGGAAACCGGCCCATGCGCGCCGGCCCGCACATTGGTGGCGGTGCGGGCGATGGTGCCGGTGGTGCAGATGCCGCCGAACAGGGCAGACGCGATGTTGGCAAAGCCTTGCGCCACCAGTTCGCAATTGGAACGGTGACGCCGCCCGGTCATGCCATCGGCGACCACGGCCGAGAGCAGCGATTCGATGGCGCCGAGCAGCGCAAAAGCCACCGCATCCGGCAGCACCGCAAGCGCCTTGTCGAGGTTGAGTGCCGGCAGTGCCGGCAACGGCAGGCTGCGCGGAATGCCGCCATAGCGGGTGCCGATCGTTTCCGCCGGCAGCGAAAGCAGCGCCACGACAAGGGAGGCCAGTCCGACGGCGATCAGCATGCCCGGCCAGCCGGGCCGCCAGCGCTTCACCCCGACGATGGTGGCGATGGTCAGCGCCGCCACCAGCGTTGCCGAGATATTGAGCGTGCCGGCCGCGTGGCCGATCGCCATCAGCTTCGGCAGCAGCGGCCCGGGCTCCGGCCCGGCAAGCCTCAGCCCGAACAGTTCGACGATCTGGCCGGAGAAGATGATGACTGCGATGCCGGCGGTGAAGCCGACCGTCACCGGGTAAGGGATGAATTTGATATAGGTTCCGAGCCGGAGATAGCCGATGGCGAGCAGGAAGATGCCGGCCATCATCGTCGCCAGCAGCAGTCCGTCAACGCCTTCGCGCTGCACCGTCGCCGCCACCAGCACGATGAAGGCGCCGGCCGGGCCGCCGATCTGGAAGCGGCTGCCGCCGAGCGCCGAGACGATGAAGCCGCCGACAATGGCCGTGAACAGGCCGCGCTCCGGCGTCACGCCCGAAGCAATCGCAATCGCCATCGACAGCGGCAACGCGACAATAGCGACGGTCAGCCCGGCCATGAAGTCGGCCTTGAACTGCGGCAGGCGGTAACCTTCGCGCCAGACCGTCACCAGCTTGGGCGTGAACAGCTCTGAAAATGTCGGCTTTGCCGACTTCTGGGCCGGTTGATGCACTGCCCGCCGGATCTGATCCATGGACTGCCTTCCGCTTGCGTGAAGGCGGCGGGATCGTCGGCAGGACTGTCGGCGGTCGCCGTCGCGACTATATGCCGGCTCAGCCTTGCGGGTTCGGCGGCGCGATCGGCTTGAGGCGCACGCCCCGGCCGCCGCGCTCGCTGGTCTGGTTCTCGCCGATGAGCTCCACCCCGGCCTCGTCGAGAGCCTGGATAACCTTCATCAGCGTATCGACCACACCCCTGACCACGCCGTCACTCGCTTCCATGCGCTGGATTGTCGGAAGCGAAACGCCGGCACGCTCGGCGAGCGTCTTCTGATCGATGCCGGCCAGCGCCCTCGCGGCGCGCATCTGCGCGGCAGTGATCATCGGTCGGAACCCCCGTCTGAGTCTGCGGAGACGACGTGTAATACAATCATAGTGATGTTTCAACCATCATAAAGCATACATGAAACATGATCTCTCCACAAAGCCGGATGGCGGGATACGGGATGAGCATGCTACGCTACCGCCTTGGCTCTTATTGGCGGGGAAATATCAGTTGAAGATTTTCAGGACCTTGACGACGTCGGCAGCCTTGCTGTCGGCGGTTTTTCTGCTGGCAGGCTGCGGACACGGGCTGATCAACCGGCTGATTTGAATGTCGCTCCGGATCGTCAGTCTTCGGGCTCGTTGCCATCGGCCACCGCCTTGTTCCGCTGCAGCATTCGCGCCGCCAGCCAGCACAGCGTCGCCCAGGTGAAGCCGGCGCACCATCCCGCCAGCACGTCGGAAGGCCAGTGGACGCCGAGATAGACGCGGCTGACGCCGACCAGCAGCGTTACCAGCACCGCCAGGCTGAGGACATAGATTTTCGTCGTTCGTCCCGGCAGGAAGCGCGCTGCCAGCGAGCCCAGCGTGAGATAGGTCACCGCCGACAGCATGGCGTGGCCGCTGGGAAACGACAGCGACGTCTCGTTGGCCAGGTGCGAGACAAGATCGGGGCGCGGCCGGTCGATGCCGGCCTTGAGCAAGGTCGACAGCAGCTGCCCGCCGGCCACCGCGACAAAGATCAGCAGCGCCGTCCTCGGCCTACGGATCAGCAGGAGGTAGACGATCACCGCCGTTACGATCAGCGCCAGCACGCTGGAGCTGCCGAGGCTGGTGATGTCGCGCATCGCGCCTTCCAGCCATGCCGGGCCGACGGGAACATCCGGCTGACCCACTTTTCGGAAAGCGAGCAGGATCTCAGTATCGAAAGCGTGCGGCGTGGTGGCCCGCGCCACCTCCATCAGTTCCTCGAAGCCCCACAGCCCGGCGGCTATCACCAGCCCGGCCAGCAGCACCGGAAATTCAAGCCAGTTGGTGAACGCACGCGGGGTCTTCATCGGATTACAGTCGCCCCTGCAGGTAAGGCCCGAGCGAGATCAGCACCACCGCCGCGATGGCCAGCACGATGCCGGTCGCCTGCAAGGCATTGACGCGTTCGCCGAAGAACACCAGCGCCACCACATTGACCGCCACCAGCTGGATCACCGCCGACAGGCTGAACGAGACCGACATGCCGAACTCACGAACCAGCCGCAGCATCATCAGATTGCCCGCCGTATAGAGCGCCAGTGTCAGCACGATCTTGCCAAGGCTTGGCGCCAGCCCCCATTGCTTGGCCGCGATGGCCGCCAGCAGGAAGATCACCGTCGAAATGACGAGCTGCGCCAGTCCCCAGAAACTCACTTTTGTGCCTCGCTGTCGTTTGTGGCAGCTCTTGTTTCGCAAGCGTGGCGGCACGTCAAGCAGACTGCGGCGGAACAGGCCACGGCCGAGGTGCTGAATGAATGGCAGCGCGATCGCGGTCTGACTGCCACGCTCGGTCGGATTCGTGCAAACCCAGGCAGCTGCGCTCAAGCATTGGAAAAGAATGGACTTTTAAACATGGCGTCCTACGTCTTCTGGAGGAGACTGCGATGCCAAAGTCCGTCTATGACCGTGGCCTGCTGAAACCCGACGACATCGCCAGGCTGCAACGCGTGTTCGACGAAGCCTGCCGCAGGCGCGACGTGCATCCCGATTCCGCGGATGCGCGGGAGATCGCGCTGAACCTGCTTGCGCTGCACAATGCCGGCATGGTCGAGGAAGATATGCTTATGGAAACCGTGGGTTTCCGCCGGTTGGAGCCGAAATCAGCCTGAGGCCCGCAAGGCGGCCTGGAGCAATTCCAGGAAAAGTGTGAAGCGGTTTTCCGTCCGGAATTGCGTAAAAATAAAGGCCTCTAGCCGGCGCGCTGCACGACGGCCACATTCATCTCTGCCCGCAGCCTGAAGCCGATGGATTCGTACAACCCAACCGCGCCGGCATTGCTGGCATAGGCATGCAGGTAGGGAACTTCGCCGCGCGCAAAAATTCGGTTGGCCACGAACACCGACAGCAGCCGGCCGAGGCCGCTGCCGCGAAATTCGGGATGCGAGCAGACGCCGCTGAGTTCGCTGTAGCCGGGCTGCTTCATGCGCTCGCCGGCCATCGCCGCCAGCCGGCCGTCGATCTTCACGCCCCAGAACTCGCCGAGGCTCAGCGCCTTGAGCGTGAACGGGCCGGGCTTGGTCAGTGACGCCAAAGCAAGCATCTCGGCCGCGTCGTCCTGCGTCAGCTGCTGTACACGCTCGTCCGACACGGAAGGCAATGGCGCCTCGGCAGCCATCTGAACGCCGAAGGCGGTCACGGTCGCGGTCAGTTCCGGCGGCAAGGCAATGGGGTCCGCCTGGAGCATGAACACGCTCTCACCTGCAGGAATGAGGCTTGCGAGCGCCTGCAGGCTCTCAGCGTCGTCTGCCCCGGAAGCCGCGAAGGGGACGATCGAGGAGGGATAGCGCCTGGCGAGCCTGTCGCCATACGCAAAGATCCGATGCCGCGTGTCGAGCGCGCTCCAGACCGGACGATCGAGGACATGGCTCATGGCGCGACATCCTGTTTCACACGACGGTCGAGCGGGGCCGCGGCCAGGCCGTCCTCTATTGCCGAGAGTTGTTCGAGAAGCGGCCCTGCAAGGCCTTTGCACAAGTCGGCAACGGCGTTCTCGATGCGCGGCCAAACGTCCCGCTTCGCCCTGTCGACCAGGCGCTGGCCGTTGGCGGTCAGCGAGATCATCCTGCGGCGCTGGTCGTCGTTCGATGGCGCGGCCTCGACCAGCCCCAACTCGGCCAGCAGCGCCACGCTGCGCGTCACCCCCGGCTGGGTGATCCCCAGTGACTGCGCCAGCTCGCCGACAGGCAGCGGCCCGAGCCGGTCCAGCGCGGCCAGCAGAGGATACTGGCTGGACTGCACCGGCACCTCCAGCCCATCGAGCATGCGCTGCGTATCGGCCTGCAACTGCTCGCCGATACGCTTCAGCCTGCTGCCGAGGGTGAGGTAGCCAAGGGATCGAATGATGTCTTCCATGGTCGGTTTGTCCAATTTTGATAACATGTTATATAAGAAGACATGAAGTGGATACAAGCGCCTGCGTTGGGAGATTGGCCGCAAGCTCTCAGCTTCGTCATCCCACTGGCGAAGCAGCCGCGCAGCGGCGTCGCGAAGACCCGAGAATGACGAAGGGACGGGGCGCTTCGGCTAACCGCCAAAATATACGATCCCGCCATGCAGATGTGTCGGACCAAGCGCACCGCAGCGTCTACAACCCCTTGGCGATCTGACGGGCAATTGCTTCGGCCTGCAGGCCGGCGCTGTGAAAATAGCTGGTCAGGCTTGGCCGCATGCCGATGAACCACAGGCCGGGCTGGCCGCTCGGGGTGCCGCCATTGGCCTTCGGCACGCCCTTGGCGTCGAGCACGCCGAGATCGCCCAGCATGGCCTCCAGGCCGGTGCGATAGCCGGTTGCCGCGATCACTACATCCGGCTCGAGCACCGTGCCGTCGTTCAGCCGCACGCCGGCGCCTTCGAAAGCCGCCACCGGCGCCACCACCGAAATCCGTCCGGCCTTCAGCGCTGCGACGGCGCCGTCGTCAACGGCAATAGCGATCTGCTCGACGCCGAGCCGGCTGGCGCCGCCCTTCGGCGCCGGCGGCAGGCCGAAGCGGGTGAGGTCGCCGAACACCAGCCGCTGCGTCGCGGCAATCGCGGCATCGGCAATCCACGTCGGCAGCATCGCCATGAAACCGCCGAAGCGCGCCACGGCGACCTTGCCGATCCGTTTCGGCATCAGCGACGGACCCTGCCTGGCTGACAACCAGATGGCCTTGGTGTCGGCACGGGCGAGGTGGTTGAGCACGTCGAAGCCGGAATTTCCGGCCCCGACCACCAGCACGCTTTTGCCCACATAGTCCTGCGCTGTGCCGAAATCGGCAGCGTGGACAAGTTTGCCGGTGAAAGTCGCCTTGCCTTGCCAGTCCGGCGTCCATGGCAAGCGGTCGCGGCCGGTGGCGACGATGACATTGCGGGCGCTCAGCGTTTCCCGGCCCGTATGGACGAGCCAGCCATTGCCTCTGCGTTCGATCCGCTCGACGGCGGTGCCGAATTCGACCCTTATGCCGCGCGCGCGGGCAAAATCCTCGAGATAACCGACGATGGCATCCTTGTTCGGAAAGGCGGCGGTGCGTGGCGGATAGGCAAGGCCGGGCAGGGCCGATAGCGCGCGATGCGTGTTGAGGGTCAGCTTCTCGTGCCGCCCTCGCCACGGTTCGGCGATCCGCGGCTCCTTTTCAAGCACGACGACCCGCACGCCGCGCCGGCCAAGCGCGTCGGCGGCCGCCAGCCCCGCCCCTCCGGCGCCGATGACGATAACCGTATAGTCGGGTCCTTTCGGCCCCAGGACGATAGGCATCGTTTCGCTTGTCGTAGCCGCCATTCGGTCGAGATTTCCTTTTAGGTGCGCCATGGGGACCCGTCCTATATGGCACGTCCCATATGGCACAGGGGCGATATGATCGATAATGAGGTCGCGTCAATGCGACTGATTCGAGGCCTTGGGGGCAAGCCTCTGTTTATCATCGGCACGCGGAAGCTCGACCATGCCCTCCTTGCGTATCTTTCTCGACAGACTGCTGGAGGGCGCCGCAGCCAAGGTGCCGCGCCAGGATTTTTCGCATGTCGAGCGGCTGGCGCTTGTCCGCCAGCACGGCGACTTCTCGCTGGCCTATTCGACCGCCGTGCAGCAAAAACTGTCCTATTTCGGCGACGCCGACGGCTACATCGCCTTCGGCACCAAGATGAAGCACCATTTCGCGCTCGGTGACCCGGTGGCCCATCCGGCTGATCGGCCCGACTATATCAGGCGCTTTGTCGAAGCCGCCGACAGCCCGTGGTTCGTGCAGATCGGGGAACCGACGGCGCGCGTTCTGGCCGGGCTCGGCTACCAGGTCAACCGTCTCGGCGTCGACACGCGGCTGGAACTGCCGGCTCACGATTTTTCCGGCAAGCGCAACGAAACCGTGCGCTATTCCGAACGCTGGCTCTTGAAGAAGGGGTTTTCCTTTGGCGAAGGAGCGGTCTATCTCGACGAGGTCCAGCGCCTGTCGCAGAACTGGCGGGCCGACCGCATCGTCAAGCGCTGGGAGATGGCGTTCCTCAACCGCCCCTTTGCCGATCATCTCGGCATCGATATGCGCCGTTTCGTGCTCTACAGCCCGGAAGGCGAGCTCGTCGCTCTGCTCGATTTCGATCCGATGTTCCGGGATGGCAAGGTGATCGGCTACACCACCTCGTTCAAGCGCAAGCACATCGATGCCTCGCCGCATGCCGAAATCGGGCTGACCAAATTCGCCGTCGACCGGTTTCGCAATGAGGGCATTTCGGTCGTCACGCTCGGCCTGTCGCCGATGCTCGATGTCGGAGCCAACGGCTTTGCCGAATCGAGCTTCTGGCGCAACGCCTTCGAGCGGGCCTATGAGTCTCCCTGGGTCAACCGCAGCAAGTTCAACCTCAAAGGCCAGGCGGCGTTCAAGCGCCGCTTCCACGGCATCGAGGAACCGACCTACATCGCCTTCCGCCATGGAAGGCTGATCGAGATGCTGGGGTTGCTGCGCCTCATCAAGGCGATCTAGCAAGATCCGTGGCGGCCAACGTGGCCAATTTGCCCTCAGCAAAACTGTTGATTTGACCGGCGCACGGGCGATCGCCTATTTGCATGTCGCTCAAAAGCGGTCCCGATTTTGAGCAAACGACATGCGCGTCGCCTGAGTCCGTTCAAACGCGACGCGCTTAAGAGCGGCAGGGTCAGTTGCGCAGCCGGTAGCCGGTCCGGAAGATCCAGGCGACGATGGCGATGCAGATGGCGAGGAACACCATCGTCATGCCCAGGCTGACGGCGACCGAGACATCGGACTTGCCGTAAAAGCTCCAGCGGAAACCGCTGATCAGGTAGACGACCGGGTTGAACAGCGTCACCGTGCGCCAGGCCTCGGGCAGCATGTTGATCGAATAGAAGCTGCCGCCGAGGAAGGTCAGCGGCGTGATGATCAACAGCGGCACCAGCTGCAATTGCTCGAAGCTTTTCGCCCAGATGCCGATGATGAAGCCGAACAGGCTGAAGGTCACCGCCGTCAAGACAAGGAAGGCCAGCATCCAGAACGGATGCTGGATGGTGAGCGGCACGAACAGCGAGGCCGTCGCCAGGATGATCAGGCCGAGGATGATCGACTTGGTCGCGGCGCCGCCGACATAGGCGATGACGATCTCCAGATACGACACCGGCGCCGACAGGAGCTCGTAGATGGAGCCGACGAATTTCGGGAAATAGATGGCAAAGGAGGCGTTGGAGATCGACTGCGTCAACAGCGACAGCATGATCAGCCCCGGCACGATGAAGGCGCCGTAGCTGATGCCGTCAATCTCGGTGATGCGCGAGCCGATGGCCGAGCCGAAGACGACGAAATAAAGCGATGTCGAGATCACCGGCGAGACGATGCTCTGCAGCACGGTGCGGAACGCACGCGCCATCTCGACCCGGTAGATCGCCCATACTGCTCGCCAATTCATGGCTCTTGCCTCAACAGATTGACGAAGATCTCCTCGAGCGAGCTGTTTTGCGTGTCCATGTCGCGGAACTGGATGCCGGCCGTCTCGAGTTCGCGCAGCAGCGATGCGACGCCGGGGCGTTCGCTCTGATTGTCATAGGTGTAGGTCAGCTGTGTGCCATCGCCCGACAGCTCCAACGCGTAGTGCGAGAATGCATCGGGAATGGCGGGGAGCGGGTTGCGCAATTCCACGATCAGGCGCTTGCGGCCGAGCTTGCGCATCAGTTCGGCCTTGCCCTCGACCAGGATGATCTCGCCGCGGTTGATGACGCCGACACGGTCGGCCATCGCCTCGGCCTCTTCGATATAGTGCGTGGTGAGGATGATGGTGACGCCATCGTCGCGCAACCGTCGCACCATCGCCCACATGTCCTGGCGCAGTTCGACGTCGACGCCGGCCGTCGGTTCGTCGAGGAACAGGATGCGCGGCTCATGCGACAGCGCCTTTGCAATCATCAGCCGCCGCTTCATGCCGCCCGACAGCGTGATCGCCTTGGCGTCCTTCTTGTCCCACAACGACAGGTCGCGCAGCACCTTTTCGACGAAGCCCGGATTGGGCGCCTTGCCAAACAGGCCGCGGCTGTAGGTGACGGTTGCCCAGACGCTCTCGAACGCATCGATGGTCAGCTCCTGCGGCACCAGCCCGATCAGGCTGCGCGCCGCGCGGTAGTCTCGGTTGATATCATGGCCGTCGACGGTCACCGTTCCCGACGAACGGTTGACGATGCCGCAGACGATCGAGATGAGCGTCGTCTTGCCGGCGCCGTTCGGCCCCAGCAGCGCGAAAATCTCGCCGCGTTCGATGTCGAGGTTGATTTCCTTCAGCGCCTTGAAGCCGGTGGCGTAGGTCTTGGTGACCCCGGAAATCGAAATGATGGAAGGCAAATTAGTGGAAGACATGAGGCCGAAAACGACTGTTTGAAAGAGGCGGGGATTATTATTGCGCTGAATGTCGGTGCGCACGGCGGGAAGTCAATGCCGCTGCTGACAATTGTGGACAAACGTTCCCCTCTTGCCGTTTCGTCATGGGGGTATCGGGGCACTGACGGATTGATCCCATCTGCTGCGACAACGCGCCCCGCGTGACGCCAAGCCGCTTTGACCGGACCGCATCCGCCGCCTATTCTGCGCCAACAAACAGCAGCCGGAGCCCGCATGGACCCGCTCATCCTGTCGCGAATGCAGTTCGGGGCGAATATCTCGTTCCACATCCTGTTTCCGACCATCACGATTGCGCTTGGCTGGGTGCTGCTGTTCTTCAAGCTCCGCTACAACACCACCAATGATTCCGCCTGGATGCGCGCCTATTTCACCTGGGTGAAAGTGTTCGCACTGTCCTTCGCCATGGGCGTGGTCTCCGGCGTCACCATGAGCTTCCAGTTCGGCACCAACTGGCCGGGCTATATGGAAAAGGTCGGCAACATCGCCGGGCCGCTGCTTGCCTACGAGATCCTCACCGCCTTCTTCCTCGAAGCGGCCTTCCTCGGCATCATGCTGTTCGGGTTCCGCCGCGTCTCCAACCGCGTCCACACGCTGGCGACGGTATTGGTCGCCGGCGGCACCACGCTGTCGGCCTTCTGGATCATTGCGCTGAACTCCTGGATGCAGACGCCGGCCGGCTTCGAGATGATCGACGGCAAGGCGCATCCCGTCGACTGGTGGGCGATCGTCTTCAACCCGTCCATGCCCTACCGTCTGACGCATATGCTGCTCGCCTCCGGCCTGACGGTGTCGTTCCTGATCGCCGGCCTGTCGGCGCTGCGCTATCTCACCGGCGACCGGTCGGAATCGATG
Organism: Mesorhizobium sp. M0772; assembly: GCF_040320135.1. Classification (NCBI taxonomy): domain Bacteria; kingdom Pseudomonadati; phylum Pseudomonadota; class Alphaproteobacteria; order Hyphomicrobiales; family Phyllobacteriaceae; genus Mesorhizobium; species Mesorhizobium sp. M0772. Next base: position 103,335 of record NZ_JAMYPB010000010.1, read on the forward strand.
TGGAAGGCGCTGCGCACCGGCGTCTTCACCGCCGCCATCCTGATCCCGATCCAGATCTTCGCCGGCGACCAGCACGGGCTGAATACGCTGGAGCACCAGCCGCAGAAGATCGCCGCCATGGAGGCGAACTGGAACACCGGCCCCAACGTGCCGCTGGTGCTGTTTGCGCTGCCCGACGAGGCGGCGAAGGAAAACAAATTCGAGATCGCCATTCCCGACGGCGCCAGCCTGGTGTTGCGCCATTCCACCAGCGGTATCGTGCCGGGGCTCAACGACTATCCCGGCCTGCATCCGCCGGTCTTCCCGGTGTTCTGGGGCTTCCGCATCATGGTCGGCACCGGCATTTTGATGCTCATCGTCTCGTGGTCGGCGACCTTCTTCCTCAAGCGCCGCCACAGCCTGCCGAGGCCGCTGGCCATGCTGATGGTGCCGATGGCGCTGTCGGGCTGGCTGGCGACGCTCGCCGGCTGGTACACCACCGAAATCGGCCGCCAGCCCTGGCTGGTCACCGGCGTGCTGAAAACCGCCGACGCTATCGGCCCGGTCGCCGGCAGCCATGTCGCGCTGACGCTCGCCATCTATCTCATCCTCTATGTGCTGCTGTTGATCGCCTATCTCGGCGTGCTGGTGCACCTGGCGCTGAAGGCCGCCAAGGACGGCGATACCTCGCCGCTCCCGGGCGTCATGAAGACGGCGATGTCGCAACCGGCCGCGGGAGAGTGAGGAATGGTCCGCGTAGCGGACGAAAAGCCAACGATTTGGCTTTTCGAATGACGAACGCCCGGAGCCATAGCGAAGGGCAGAACCGTTGATGAGAGGGATGACAGACCGATGACCTTCGACTGGCCAACCGCGCTGCCCCTGATCTTCGCCGGCCTGATGGGCCTCGCCATCCTGATCTACGTCATTCTCGACGGTTTCGATCTCGGCATCGGCATCCTGTTCTCGGTCGCCGAAGATGCCGAGCAGGACACCATGATCGCGGCAATAGGCCCGTTCTGGGATGCCAACGAGACCTGGCTGGTGCTGGCCGTCGGCCTGCTCCTGGTCGCCTTTCCGCTGGCGCATGGCGTCATCCTCACCGCGCTCTACATTCCGGTCTTCGTGCTTTTGGTTGGCCTCATCCTGCGCGGCGTCGCCTTCGATTTCCGCGCCAAGGTGCCTGCCGGCAAGAAGCATCGCTGGAACCGCATTTTCTTCCTCGGTTCCGTCATCGCCTCGCTGGCGCAAGGCTATATGCTCGGCGTCTATGTGCTTGGCCTCGATGTCGGTGTTGGCGGCATCGCTTTCGGCGCGCTAGTGGCGCTCTGCCTATCGGCGGCCTATGCAGCGATGGGCGCGGCCTGGGTCATCTACAAGACCGAGGGCGAATTGCAGAGGAAGGCGGTGGCCTGGCTGCGCACGGCCCTGGTGCTGACGGCGCTCGGCATGGCGGCGGTGTCGCTGGCGACCCCATTCGCCAGCCCGCGCATCTTCGCCAAATGGTTCGTCTGGCCCGAAATGCTCTATCTGTCGCCGCTGCCGATCCTGTCGGCGCTGCTGTTCCTGTGGCTGTGGCGGCAGACCTTCCACCTGCCCAAGCCCGACGACCGCCACGCGCTGCGGCCGTTCCTGACGCTCGCCGCCATTTTCGCGCTCGGCTTTGCCGGGCTTGCCTGGTCGTTCTACCCCTTCGTGGTGCCCGACAGGCTGACCATCTGGCAGGCGGCGTCGGCGACGGAAAGCCTGGCCATCATCCTCGCCGGCACGGTGGTCGTGCTGCCGGTGATCATCTTCTATTCGTTCTATGCGTATCGGGTGTTCGGCGGGAAGGCGACGGATCTGACGTATGATTGAAGGGGAGCTGATCTCCCCCCTTGAGGGGGAGATGGCCGGCAGGCCAGAGGGGGTCGCCGCCCGTGGAGCGCTAACCTTCTTCTGCCGCAGGAGGTCGCGTCCGGTCGGACCGACCCCCTCTGTCGCCTCCGGCGACATCTCCCCCTCGAGGGGGGAGATTAGGTGCTCAGCTCTTCCCCGCCAGCACGAGCACCGGCTTCTCGCTGTACAACCCCGGGAACAGCGACTTCAAATTCGCCACCTTGGGCAGGTCGTTGTAGACGATGTAGGGGTAGGTCGGGTTCAGCGTCAGAAAGTCCTGGTGATATTCCTCGGCCGGATAGAAGGTTTTGCCCGTCTCCAGCGTGGTGACGATCGGCTTGGCAAACACTTTCGCCTGGTCGAGCTGGGCGATGTAGCTCTGGGCGATCTTCTGCTGCTCGCCATTCTCGGCAAAGATGGTCGAGCGGTACTGGGTGCCCGAGTCGGGGCCCTGGAAGTTCAACTGCGTCGGGTTGTGGGCGACCGAGAAATAGACCTGCAGCAGCTGGCCATAGGTCACCTTGGACGGATCGTAGGTGATCTCGACCGATTCGGCGTGGCCGGTGCGGCCGCTGCCCACCGTTTCGTAGACGGCGTCATCCTTGGCGCCGCCGGTGTAGCCGGAGACGGCCTTGGTCACGCCCTTGACGTGCTGGAACACGCCCTGCACGCCCCAGAAGCAGCCGCCGGCGAAGATAGCCTTCTCGCTGCCGCTGGCGGCCTTCTCGTCCACTGCCGGCGGCGGGATCACCACCGCGTCCTCGGCCGAACGCGCCGGGCTCTGCCAGAAGGCGGCCGCCGCGGCGGCGACGATGAGCGCGGCAAGCGCGCTCTTGAAGATCGGCGTTCTCGTCCTTGCAATGCCGGTCATGTCTGATCTCCTTGATGGTGGCGAAGACTATACGACAGAACGTCCCGCCTGGTTTCTCAAATTGCCGTGCGCCGGCCCGGCCACTGTGCGGCCGGGCCATGGGTCCCCGCCTTATTGCGCGGGCGGCATGGCGTCCGCCGGCTTCATCGCATCCGTTGCGGGCTTCATCGCATCAACCGGCTTCATGGCGTCGGTGGCGGGTTTCATCGCATTCGTCGCCATTGGGTCGGCTGGCTTGATGGCATCGGTCGCCGGCGCCATGGCATCGGTCGCGGGCTTCATCGCATCAGTTGCCATCGCCGGCTTCATGGCGTTGGTCGCTTCGTCCCCGCGGGCGCCGGCGGCGAAGCCGGTCATCGAAAGCGCAAAAGCGAGCGCGGTCAGGGTCTTGCTCATGATGGTATTTCCTCCTTGAAGAGGGCGCGCGGATGCGAGCCCGGTTATGCCGCGCTAGCGGCGTTGCGTAGAAAAAGAAAATCAGTCGGCGGCTGCAGCCAGGATCGGCCCACCGCCCGGCGACTGCACCAGCACGGCGGTGCTCAAGCCGCCGGAGGCTGCCGGCAATGGCAGCGTGGTGGCGTCGCCGCTCCAGCTGCCGAGTTTCTCCAGCGAGTGCACGACATTGGCATGCGGCAGCGTGCGGCCGGTGTTCTCGCCGCGCGCCACCGGCACCTCGACGACGCCCTTGTTGTAGCGAACCAGCCAGACATCAGCGCGGCCGGCCGGCGCGGAACCGACGCCGATGCTGATCTTGCCGCCGTCGAGCGACAGCGTCGGCCCCTTCGTGCGGCCATTCGCGGAAATCAGCTGCTCGATCTCGCCTGATGCCGCGCCCACCGCGTCGGCACCGCCATTGACCACCACCTGCGGCGTGAACGGGCCGGAGCGGCCGAGCGACGGCTCATAGCGCACCTGGCGCTGGGTAAATTCCTCGCGGCCGAAAATGTCCTTCCAGCCGAGATAGTCCCAGTAGGTGACGTTGAACGACAGCGCCAGAACGCCCGGCTCGTCCTTGACCTTGATCAGGTTGGCATTGGCCGGCGGGCAAGACGAACAGCCCTGGCTGGTGAACAATTCGACCACGGTGAGCGGCTGGGCGAAGGCGGTGCCGCCAAGCATCATCAGCGCCGCGCCTGCGGCGGCCAGCATGCCGGCGCGTTTTGGGTTAAGTCCAGTCATCGGGGGTCTCCGTTGCGGCGGGTTCTTCCCACACTTCGTCGCTGCCAGAGGCTTCGTTACATGGTTCACCGCTTCGTGATTGGGGCGGACGCGTCGTTGCCTTCTCCCCATGTGGGAGAAGGTGGATCGGTGCGAAGCGCCGAGACGGATGAGGGGTGTTCCAGCGGAGTGAGACGTTGGTTAATCTAACGTCATGCCACATCAGCCCGTCGCTCCTGCCAAACGAAACTTTGCCCGTTCGCTCCGACGTGAAATGACGGAGGCGGAAGACAAACTGTGGCACGAACTACGTGACCGCAGGCTCGATCGGATCAAATTTCGGCGCCAAGTTCCTGTTGGAAAATACGTTGCCGATTTCGCTTGTCTTGAATCACTCCTCATCATCGAGATCGATGGGAGTCAGCATGCGGACTCAGAGTCAGACCAGGCCCGTAGAACGGAACTGGAGGCGAGAGGCTTTCGTGTGTTGCGCTTTTGGAACGACGATGTCCTGAAAGACATGGACAGCGTCTGCACCACGATAATCGCTTATGTAAGGGATGTCAGTTTGCAGCCATGGCGGTGAAAGAACGCCGGCGTCAAGCTGGAACACCCCTCATCCGTCTCGGCGCTGCGCGCCGATCCACCTTCTCCCACAAGGGGAGAAGGCAAGGGCACCGCCACCCCGCTTGCCCCTGCAACCCGCCCCTGCTAAAGCGCGCGCCATGAGCACGCCTCTCGACCACATCCGCAATTTCTCCATCGTCGCCCATATCGACCATGGCAAATCCACGCTTGCCGACCGGCTGATCCAGTCCACCGGCGGGCTGGAGCTGCGCGACATGAAGGAGCAGGTGCTGGACTCGATGGACATCGAGCGCGAGCGCGGCATTACCATCAAGGCGCAGACGGTGCGGCTGAAATACCGCGCCAACAATGGCGAGGACTATATCCTCAACCTCATCGACACACCCGGCCATGTCGACTTCGCCTATGAAGTGTCGCGCTCGCTCGCCGCCTGCGAGGGCTCGCTGCTGGTCGTCGACGCCTCTCAGGGCGTCGAGGCGCAGACGCTGGCCAATGTCTACCAGGCCATCGACAACAATCACGAGATCGTCGTGGTGCTGAACAAGGTCGACCTGCCGGCCGCCGAGCCCGAGCGCATCCGCGAGCAGGTCGAGGAAGTCATCGGCATCGACGCCTCCAACGCCGTGCTGATCTCGGCCAAGACCGGCCTCGGCATTCCCGATGTGCTGGAGGCAATCGTCCACCAATTGCCGCCGCCGCGCGAAGGCGACGCGTCGGCACCCCTGAAAGCCATGCTGGTCGACAGCTGGTACGACGCCTATCTCGGCGTCATCGTCCTGGTGCGCATCATCGACGGCGTGCTGAAGAAGGGCGCGACCATCCGCATGATGGGCACCGGCGCAAAACACCTGGTCGAGCGCACCGGCGTGTTCACGCCCGCCCGCATCAATGTCGACGAGCTCGGCCCCGGCGAGTTCGGCTTCTTCACCGGCTCGATCAAGGAAGTGGCCGACACCCGCGTCGGCGACACCATCACCGAGGACAAGCGCCAGACCGCGCACGCCCTGCCCGGCTTCAAGCCGGCGCAGCCGGTGGTGTTTTGCGGCCTGTTCCCGGTCGACGCCGCCGATTTCGAGGATCTGCGCGCCGCCGTCGGCAAATTGCGCCTCAACGACGCCAGCTTCTCCTATGAAATGGAGACCAGTGCCGCGCTCGGCTTCGGCTATCGCTGCGGCTTCCTTGGCCTGCTGCATCTGGAAATCATCCAGGAGCGGCTGGAGCGCGAGTTCAACCTCGACCTGATCGCCACGGCGCCATCCGTCGTCTACCGGCTGCTCTTGACCGATGGCTCGATGAAGGAGCTGCACAACCCGGCCGACATGCCCGACGTGGTGAAGATCTCGGCGATCGAGGAGCCGTGGATCCGCGCCACCATCCTGACCCCCGACGACTATCTCGGCGGCATTTTAAAGCTCTGCCAGGACCGGCGCGGCATCCAGGCCGACCTGTCCTATGTCGGCAAGCGCGCCATGCTGATCTACGATCTACCGCTCAACGAAGTCGTCTTCGATTTCTATGACCGGCTGAAGTCGATCTCCAAGGGCTACGCCTCGTTCGACTACCACCTCACAGACTATAAGGAAGGCGATCTGGTGAAGATGTCGATCCTGGTCAATGAGGAGCCGGTCGACGCGCTGTCCATGCTGGTCCACCGCACGGCGGCGGAAAAGCGCGGCCGGCAGATGTGCGAGAAGCTGAAGGAGCTGATCCCGAACCACCTCTTCAAGATCCCGATCCAGGCCGCGATCGGCGGCAAGGTCATCGCCCGCGAAACCATCTCGGCGCTGCGCAAGGACGTGACCGCCAAGTGCTACGGCGGCGACGTGTCCCGCAAACGCAAGCTGCTGGACAAGCAGAAAGAGGGCAAGAAGCGGATGCGGCAGTTCGGCAAGGTCGATATCCCGCAGGAGGCGTTTATCCAGGCGCTGAAGATGGGGGATTGAGAGGCCGGTTGGCGCGCAGAGCGCGCCAAGTCATCGATCCGGTGGATCGATGACAGGCTTCGAAAGCGGGGGAGCTGCCGGAGGCAGCGGGCTCCACGCCAGCGCGGCGCTGAAGCTGCGCCGTGGCATTATTCTCCGGGCGGCGGCGCGGGGTGATCCTCGGGGGGAGGCGGAGGTTCGCCCAAAGCGGCAGCGATCTCTCGGAAGATCCCGTCTACGTTCGTGAAAATCAGTCGCCCCAGGTCAATAACGTCCGACGCGTCGCCAAGGCGAATGAAGCGCATGGTCCTCAGGCACAAGACAGCCATATCGTCAGGCCCATTGTCCGCTGCTTGATAGGCTGGCTGAATTGAAGATAGGATCGCTCGGACCAATCTTGGTTCCAGTCGTGGCGTCGCGGTATTCCAAACATGTATTGCGACAGACTGGTCTCCAACCCGGAGGCCAAAGTTCGGCGTGAAGTTGACTGAAAACGTTTCTTCAGGGCTTCGCACCGTAGCCGCAGCGAATTCCAAAACTGCGCCTGGATTCAAAGTTCTCCAGGCATTCAGCCGCTCGAGACCAAGTTGCGCAGATCGCCTCTCCGGCGCTTTTGTAATTGCCAGTGTCGCCGCCAGCAAACTTTCTAATGGCTCTCCAGCCATCAAGCGCCGGCAGGACCGGCGAAGGCTACTATGAAAATCATAGCCTCCCTCTCTTGGCGTAGATCTTCGACGCAGCTCAGTTCGCTGCGGCCGATCGTTCATATGGACAACTCTTAGGAAGGCAGAAATTCCAAAAGATGGCATTGGATGCGCCCTTCTCAGACCCTCGAATAATGAAATGGCCCGCTGGCAGCGGGCCATTTCATATTCATCATGCGGCGTTCTCGAGATTCGCCGGGTACCAGACCAGGCTGTTGGTAGACGCTTTCATGATGTCGATACCGCGCTCGGCATCGACACGGCGCTTGTAGCCTTCGCTGCTTACGGAGATAGTCTCGCCGTTCGCAGCTTCGTATGTCCAACGCCATTCACCACGATTGTCCTTGTACAACCAGTACGAGGGGTAAGTACGCTGCGCCATAGGAGTCACTCCTTGATTGGCGTAAGCGAACGTCAGGCTTGACCATGGCGGATTATTCTGATTCAACATCAGTGTACCAAATACGCCATACCCCGCGCCTGACGTCCAATCTTGTGCGGATTAGAACTCTGAAACCGTCGCGGCTCGCCAGCTTTGCGGCGGTTTCTTGATTCTGGACGGCTTCAAGATGCGGTTAAGCTATGCCGAGAGTCAAGGCATGACTAATAAACCATTAACGGAAGCTAATGGTTTCGGGATTTCCCCACTAAGTACAAGCGCTTACGCAACTCCTCCCAGCGGGGATAACTCAGCGCAAAGCGATCCCGCTCCGACGAACAATACTTCTTGTTTTCTAAAAAGCAAACATCATGAAGAGGTCTGATTCTATCGCACTGCAACATAGGTCCACATCACTGACGCTTTATTGTAAGGCGACCATCGCCAAGTTTTGCGATCACCCTACCCTACGGTATCCCCGCCCGGCTCAGGGAGACACCACATGCGCACCACTTCAGACACCGTCACCGCAATCGGCCTCGCCATCGGCGGCGCCTTCGGCCTGGCCGGCACCTTCGTCACCAGCGCTCCGATGCGTGAAACACTCTGGGCGATCGACGGCGTGGCGCTTGTGATGGCAACCGCGCTGCTGACCATGAAATACCAGCGGCTGGGCAATGACTGCATAGCTGCCGGGTTCCTCACCTTCCTTGCCGGCGAGAGCTTGCTGATGGCCGGCAATGCGGCGGGGCTGGAGGCCAGCGTTCCCTCCTATGTCGGCATCTCGCTGTGGGCGGCGGCGCTCGTCCTGATTGGCGCGGCGAACACTTTTGCCCTGTGGATGCGGCTCACCGGGCTCATCGCCGCCATCCTGTTTGTCGTGACCGTGGCCATGGTGCTGTGGGGCGCGCCCTTGCTGCCGACCTCGGCGCCGCTGCCCGCCGCCGGCTATCCGTGTTTGGTGCTGACCTTTGCCGGCTGGATATGGACGTTGCTGAAGTCGCCGAGGTGATTGACGCGATCCGACGGCTGGCGCCGCAGGGTGAAGGTGGGGCAGTAGGGGGCGTAGGGTATCACGAGGCCGCCCCCTCATCCCGGCCGCTTCGCGGCCACCTTCTCCCCGCTGGGGAGAAGAGGCGAGCACCAGCGCCGAGCGAGCTCCTCTCCCCTCGGGGAGAGGTCGGATTGCCCCGAATTGCCTTTCGCAATTCGGCTGGCAATCCGGGTGAGGGGGACTTGCCTAGCCGTGGCTCTAGGCCCGGCCCTCGCGGCGTGCGACCCTCGCATCTCCGATTCGGGACCGCCCATCATGCTCCGCCTCACCCTTGCCGCCCTCCTCATCGCCACGCCGGCGCACGCCGCCGATATGGCGTTCTTCGTCAAGAACCTGCGCAGCCAGGCGGTGGCGGTGGAGTTGTTCAGCCGGGATCGCAAAATGTCGTGGCCGGGCGGCGACCAGGTGTTTCTGATCGAGCCCAGCTCGCAGAAATCGGTGCCGATCTCGTGCAATCCGGGCGAGAATATCTGCTACGGCGCCTGGGTGAACGGCAATGATGCGATTTCGGCCGGGGTGGGGCCGGATAATGACCGGCCTTGCGATACGTGCTGTTTCATCTGTGTGGAGAAAACGACCGAGACGATCGATCTGGTGGAGTGAGGGGCGGGGCGCCGAAGCTGCTGATCTCCCCCCTCGTGGGTGAGATGTCCGGCAGGACAGAGGGGGGCGCGAAGGATCGCCAGCGTATGGATCAGCAAGCCTAAAATTGAAATGACGCGGCTGCAGGAATGAGAGGTCGGCGGGACAGCGCCCCCCTCTGCCTTGCCAGGCATCTCCCCCACGAGGGGGGAGATCAGCAGCTCCACCAACCTCTCCCAATCCCCCCAAAATCAGTCAGCCGCTCCCCTTCAATGTCAGCCGCCGTCATGCAATGCTGGCCCCCTCGGCCGGGGGGCCGATTGCCTCGGGGGAAACGCCATGTCTTTCACTTGTCTGCGCCGCATCTTCGTCGCGCTGTCACTTGCCGCGATGTTTGCGCCGGCAGCGCACGCCGCCGACATCACCTTCGCCGTCAAGAACAGCCATCCCAACGCCATGCGCCTCGAGCTCTACAGCCAGGACCGCGACTATGTCTGGCCGGGCAACGACAAGGATTTTTATCTCGACGATGGCGAGACCAAGCAGATCCCGGTGTCCTGCGACGAAGGCGAGTCCATCTGCTACGGCGCCTGGGTCGACGGCGACGAGGGAACCTATTGGGGCGTCGGCCCCAACAACAAGGAAAGATGTGAGGATTGCTGCTACACCTGCAATGGCGGCGAGACGGAGGAAATTGAACTGACGCCGTAGGGCGGGCGAAGCTGCTAATCTCCCCCCTCGAGGGGGAGATGTCGCCGAAGGCGACAGAGGGGGTCGCCTCGCGTGAAGCGCTAGCCCTCCATCTGCCGCGCAGGACGTCGAGCCCGGTCGGACCGACCCCCTCTGCCTTGCCAGGCATCTCCCCGGGGGGAGATCAGATGTCGCCTTGGCTTTCGCCAATTATCCCAGCAATGCCCTCTGCCGCTTCGGCCCGCCCGCCTTGCGCCAGGAATTGAACCGGTGCGTCGCGGCGGCAAACGAGATCTTCATCTGCTGGGCGACCGAGTAGCGCGACTTGCCTTCGTCGAACAGGCGGTAGCAGCACTCGACGCCCTCCTCGGTCAGCTTGCCGTCGGGCGCCTTGTTGTGCGGATTGGCGGGGTCGAATTTCTCGACCTGCTGTTCGACCAGGCCTTTCAGCCGCTGCAAATCGGCCTCGATGCTGGCGATCAGATCGAGGACGGGTTTCGGATCGAAGTGGTCATGCGGCTTTGCCGTCATCTTGCTCATGCCTTTTGCTTGCGTGTCGCGACAATATAGGCGAACATTTGCCGATAATGAAGGGCGCGTTGCAATCCGGCGCTTCAACATTTCTTGACCGGTGATTGACCGCGGAGATTGCAGCGCCTAGTTTAGAATTGTTCTAAACTGGGGTGAATTTCTCATGCTTTCCCGTGTCTTCGGTTTCGGCCGCCGTCCTTTCGAAACGCTGTCGGAACAGGAGATCCTGGCCCTGGCAATTTCATCCGAAGAGGATGACGGGCGCATCTACCGCGCCTATGCGGACGGGCTGGCGGACAGTTTTCCGCAATCGGCGAAAGTGTTCGAGGCGATGGCGGCGGAGGAAGACGGCCATCGCGATTCCCTGATCGAGCTTTACCGCAAACGTTTCGGCGAGCGCATTCCGCTGCTGCGCCGCGAGCACGTGAAAGGCTATTACGAGCGCAAGCCCGACTGGCTGGTGCGGCCGCTCGGCATCGAGCATGTGCGGCGCCAAGCCGAAGAGATGGAGCGGCAGGCCTATCGCTTCTATGTCGAGGCGGCCAAGCGCACCGGCGACGCCTCGACCCGAAAACTGCTCAACGACCTGGCCGCGGCCGAGCAAAGCCATGAGAATTCGGCGCATCGGCTGGAACAGAAACTCGTGCCGGGCGAGGTGAAGGACGAGGAAGCCAGCGCCGAGCAGCGCCAGTTCATCCTGACCTATGTGCAGCCGGGACTGGCCGGGCTGATGGACGGCTCGGTGTCGACACTGGCGCCGATCTTTGCCGCGGCGTTTGCCACCCACGACACCTGGCAGACGCTGCTGGTCGGCCTCGCCGCCTCGATCGGCGCCGGCATTTCGATGGGCTTTACCGAAGTCGCTTCGGACGACGGCAAGCTGTCGGGGCGTGGCTCGCCCATCAAGCGCGGCCTGACTGTCGGCATCATGACGACGCTGGGTGGCCTCGGCCACGCGCTGCCTTACATCATCCCGCATTTCTGGACGGCGACGGCGGTGGCGGCCGTGGTGGTGTTCTTCGAATTGTGGGCGATCGCCTTCGTGCAGAACCGCTACATGCAAACCCCGTTCCTGCGCGCGGCGTTTCAGGTGGTGCTGGGCGGGGCGCTGGTGTTTGCGGCCGGGGTGCTGATCGGGAATGCGTGAGCGCCAAGCGCCCCCTCACCCAGCCTCCGCTTCGCTCGGCTGACCTCTCCCCGAGGGGAGAGGAGATTTTCGAAGCCTGCGCCAGTCTCTTCTCCCCAGCGGGGAGAAGGTGGCCGCGAAGCGGCCGGATGAGGGGCCTGGCGCGACGCCGATACCTAGTCACCCATTCACCGCCCTGCTATCCTCTGGCGCCTCGTCCCTCTCCGTCAGCCCGTAATCCCGCACCACATGCGCAATGCGCAGCCGGTAGCCGGCAAAGATTCCGCCACGGCCGGCCTTTTGCGCCTGCCGGTGCTCTTCCGTGTTGCGCCAGGCTTTCACCGCTTCCTCGTCGCGCCAGAAGGACAGCGACAGGACCCGGTTGGGATCGCCCAGGCTCTGAAACCGCTCGATCGAGATGAAACCGTCTATGCCGTCGAGCAGCGGCCGCAGTTCCGCGGCGATACCGAGATAGGCATCGCGCTTTCCCTCAGCCGGTTGCACCTCGAAGATGACAGCGATCATATCTCCTCCTTGACCGCGGTCTGGAACAGCTGCCGCGGTCCATGCGGCCCCGACACCAGCTTCAGGAAGATGCGGTCCTCTTTCAAGATGAACTTTTCGCGGCGGGCGAATTCGTAATTGGCCTTGCCCGCCGGATCTGCGGCGAGACGGGCGCGATAGGCTTCGTAGGCGGCGAGGCTGTCGATGTTGTAGGCGGCGTAGGCGGTGGTGGCCGAGCCCTCATGCGGGGCGTAGTAGCCGATCAGATCGGCGCCGCAGCGCGGGATCGCCTGGCCCCAGGCCTTGGCATATTGCTCGAAGGCCGGCTTGCCGAACGGGTCGATCTCATAGCGGATGAAGCAGGTGATGGTCATCGTGATCTCCGGGTTTTCTGCGTGGATAGTTCGAGCGGCTTCGAAACGTTGTGCTGCCGGGTCTGCTAGGCAAACGTGCTGGCTGTCAGGCCTGCCAGAAGGATTTTGCGCATTCGCGGCGCACATCCTCACGGGTCAGGCCGAGATCGCGCAGCAGATGGTCGTCGATCTCCGCGAGGCCGAGCCGCTGCAGGTGGCGGTCGTACCAGCGGGCGAGCAGCCGCCGTTGCAGCCAGGTGACGAATGGAAAAGGCCGGCGGCTGGCGAGTGGGGCGGAAGCGGTTGGCATCGGCGTTCTCCTTGATCCCGCCCGACAATAATGCTTATCTGACGAGAATGCTTCGATGGAGACCTAACTATGCGTGAAGGACCCGACATTGCCCGCATCGCCAGCCTGGTCGGCGATCCGGCGCGGGCAAACATGCTGAATGCGCTGATGGGCGGCACGGCTTTGACGGCCAGCGAACTGGCGCTGGAGGCCGGCGTGTCGCTGCCCACCGCGTCCTCGCATCTGTCGAAACTGATGGAGGGCGGGCTTTTAACTTTGGCCAGCCAGGGACGGCATCGCTATTACGGCCTCGCAGGGCCGCAGGTGGCCGGCATGATCGAGGCGATCACCGGGGTGGCCGAAGCGGTCGGCCCCAAGCGGGTGCGGCCCGGCCCGCGCGACGGCGCCATGCGCGTGGCCCGCGTCTGCTACGACCACCTCGCCGGCGAACAGGCGGTGGCGATGCTCGACCGACTCGTCGCGCGCGGCATCCTGTTGCGCGACGACAAGGAGATCAGGCTCGGGGAGACCAGGCCGGGGGAGATCCGGCTGGGGCCGTCGGCCGCATCGCATTTTTCCGCCATCGGCGTCGATGTCGGCGCCAAGGCGCGCCGGCCGGTCTGCCGCGCCTGCCTCGACTGGAGCGTGCGCCGCTCGCACCTTGCGGGAACGCTGGGCGCGGCTATTCTGGACAAGATCCTGGCGGAGAAATGGGCAAGACGGGAGAAGGACAGCCGCGCGGTGGTGTTTTCACCGCCGGGGAAGCAGGCGTTCGAGCGGGTGTTTTTAGCGTAGAGGTTCGGCGGCGCTAATTGGGCGACGCTGGCGGGACAGCACCCCCCTCTGGCCTGCCGGCCATCTCCCCCTCAAGGGGGGAGATTAGGCGCTCAACAGCTTTCGCCAATCTCCAACGTAGCAACAATGAACGAAACCTCGAAGCTGCCCAATCTCCCCCCTTGCGGGGGAGATGTCCGGCAGGACTGAGGGGGGTGGGAAGGATCGCTACGTTTGCGAATGTGCCGATGGCTCACCCCCGCTTCAACACCTTCCCCTCCTTGAAGAAATCCGCCCACGGATCGGCCTGCGCTAGTTCCTTCAGCGTCGTCTTGCCCCCGATCGGGAAGGAATTCGGCGCCAACCCTTTTTCAACCTCCGCCCACGTCACCGGGATCGACACCGTCGCGCCCTTCTTGGCGCGGGAAGAGTAAGGCGCGACGGTGGTCGAGCCCCTGCCGTTGCGCAGATAGTCGACGAAGATTTTTCCCGTGCGCGCCTTTTTCGACAGCGTCGCGGTGTAGCGGTCGGGCGCGGCCTGCTCCAGCGCCTTGGCGAAATCATGCGAGAAGGTTTTGACCGCCTCCCAGTCCGCAGACGGCTTCAGCGGCACCAGCACGTGATAGCCCTTGCCGCCTGACGGCTTGACGAAATTCGGCAGCGACAGATCGTCGAGCTTGCCTCTGATGTCGAGCGCGGCCTCGCGCACCGCCTTGACGTCGACGCCTTCATCGGGATCGAGATCGAAGATGATCTGATCCGGCTTTTCCAGCGCGTCGATCTTGCAGCCCCAGATGTGGACCTCGACCACGCCATACTGGACCAGAGCGGCAAGGCCGTCGAAATCGCGGATGAACAGGATTTCCTCGCCATCGGTCGGGTCCTTCATCCGGGCGATCTTGTCGCTCATGCCGGCCGAAGCATGTTTCTGGAAGAAGCGCGGGCCGCCGATGCCATCCGGCGCCCGGACCAGGCTGAGCGGCCGGTTGACGACGAACTGCTCCATGCGCGGCCAGACCAGCGCGTAGTGTTCGAGCAAGGTTTGCTTGGATATTTTCTCCTCGGGCCACAGCAGCTTGTCGGGATGGGATAGTTTTACGCTGGTCGTAATCGTCGCGGGCGCCTTAGCCCCGGCGGCCTTGCCGGCGCCGCTTGCCGCCGGCTTTGCCTTGTTCGCCGCGCTCGATGGCTTTTCCTGCACGACTTCCTCCGCCGGCTTGTCCTCGCGCAGTCCCTGGAACGACGCGTGGCGTATTATACGGTCCGACGTCCAGCTGCGGAACTCCACTTCGCCGACAAGTTCGGGCCTGACCCAGACCGAGCCCTTGCCCTTCGGAACCGCGGCGGCAAAGGGCGAGGCGTCTGCCTTCAGAGCATCGAGTTTTTTCTTCAAATCGGTGGCGCTCCTGGCTGTGAAGCCCGTGCCGACGCGGCCGGCGTAGTGGAGCTTGCCGCCCTCGTGGTAGCCGACCAGCAGCGAACGCAGGCCGCGGCCGGTCTTGTCCGAGGGCAGATACCCGCCGATGACGAATTCCTGGCGGGCCGTGCATTTCGATTTCACCCAGCTTGGGCCACGGCCGCTGCGGTAGGGAGCATCGGCGCGCTTGGAGACGATGCCTTCGAGGCCCATGCGGCAGGCGTGCTGCAGCATGATCTTGCCCGGTTCCGCGAAATGGTCGCTGAAGCGAACAGCGGCATTTTCGGCTGTCTCGCCGAACAGCTCCTGCAGCGCCTGCTTGCGCTCGACCAGCGGCTCGCGGCGCAAATCCTTGCCGTCAAGCCGCATCAGGTCGAACACATAGTAGGTGAAGCGGTCGGTTCGATTGGCGGAGAGATCCTGCTGCAGCAGCGAGAAGGACGAAACGCCGCTGTCGGCGAGCACGACGATCTCGCCATCGATGATGGCGTCGCTGCATTTCAGCTGGGCGAGTTCCGCGACGATCTCGGGGCCGAATTTCCCCGTCCAGTCGAGGCCGGTGCGGGTCAGCAGCCGCACCTCCGTGCCGGCGATCTGCGCCTGCATGCGGTACCCGTCGAACTTCACCTCATGCAGCCAGTCCTCGCCGGGCGGCGCCTCGCGCTCCAGCGTCGCCAGCTGCGGCTCGACGAAGTCGAGGCGCTTGCCGGCTTTCGCCTTGCTGGATGCCGCGGGCTTGTTTGAGTGCCAGACCTTCGGCTTCTTGCCGTCGGCGGTCTTGCCTTCCGCGACCTCTTCGATGGTCAGGCCGGACTTCACCGATTTCGGTGCGTCCTTCAGGATATCCTCGCCGGGGCGGGCGGCGGCATCGTCGGATTTGATCAGCAGCCAGTTGTCGCGCTTTTCGCCCGGGCGGGGTCTTAACCTGACCAGATGCCACCGCCCATTCAGCTTCTGGCCGTTGAGTTCGAAGTCGATATGGCCCTTCTTCATCGCCTTGGCGGGGTCGATCTCTGGCGTCCATGTGCCTTCGTCCCAGACGATGACGGTGCCGCCGCCATACTCGCCCTTGGGAATGGTGCCCTCGAAGCCGGCATAGTCGATCGGGTGGTCCTCGACATGCACGGCCAGCCGCTTTTCGTGCGGGTCGAGGCTCGGGCCTCGCGTCACCGCCCAGCTCCACAACACGCCCTCATGCTCGAGGCGGAAATCATAGTGCAGCCTGGTCGCGTCATGCTTCTGGACGACGAAGATGCCGCCGGGCTGCTTGCCGCGCGCGACCTTGCCCGCCGGCTCGGCCGTCTTCTTGAAATCGCGCTTGGACTGATATTGTTCGAGGCTGGCCACGGCGCCGACCCTCAAGCCGACTTGCGCTTGGGCGCAGAAGCTTTCGCCCTGCCGCTTTTTGCCGCCGGCTTGGCCTTCTTCGCCGGGCCTTCCGCCTGGCCGCTATCGGACAGGCTCTTCTTCAGCGCGTCGAACAGATTGACGACATTGGACGGCTTGGGCGCGGCCTGCGCTTTCGGCGCCTTCTTGCCGGCCTTCTTGGCGCGGATCAGTTCGAGCAGCGCGTCCTCATACTTGTCCTCGAATGTCGACGGATCGAACTTCCCCTTCTTCTTGTCGATGATGCGTTCGGCCATATCGGTCATCTCCTGGTCGGTCTTCACCGCCTTGATGTCGCCGAAGATGCTCTCCGGCTCCCGCACCGTGTTGCCGTAGCGCAAGGTGGTCAGCACCATGCCTTTGCCGCGCGGCTCGATGACCACGGGCCGCTCACGGCTATAGAGCACGACGCGCGCCAGCCCGGCCATCTTCTTGTCCGCCATGGCATCGCGAATGACGGCAAAGGCCTCCTCCGACACCTTGTCGGCGGGCGTGACATAATAGGGCGTGTCGAGATAGATCTGCTCTATCGAGGCTTTGTCGACGAAGCCGTCCAGCGCCATCGTGTGCGAGGACTCGATCTGCACCGCTTCGATCTCTTCGTCCTCGATATGGACGAACTCACCGGGGCTCACCTCATAGCCCCTGATCTCGTCGCCATCGCCCAGCGGCTTGCCGGTTTCAGAATCGACATAGATGCGCTTGACCGTGTTGCCGGTCTTGCGGTTGAGCACCCGGAACGAAACTTTTTCGGCGTGGGTGACGACGTTGGTCAGTTCGACAGCGCAGGTGACCAGCGACAGTTTCAGATAGCCCTTCCAGGCGGGGCGAGGTGCCATGGCGAACTCCTGCGCGATGCGGTTCAAGCGAGAACGGGCAAGGCCCGTTCCGGTTCCGGGCGCGCAACCAGGGGCATTTCGGCAGCGAGCATGGAAATTTCGAGAGGCTCGCCAAATCTGAAACAGAACCGCGCCCAAGCGACATCCAGACGAAACATATGTGATGCAAAAGTCACAATGCCGGAAATGGCGACGAACCACACCGAAAGACCCCCAAACAGCCGCATTCCGGCCACGAAGCATGGGGTTTTCGACCAAAGATTAACATCGTGTTCACCGACTATTCACGCCTCGACACTATGATCCCCGCAATCGGACGGGACATCCGAAAATCGGGACAGGGACTTGAGTAAAATGAAATTCTGGGGCCACATCGCCGGCTATGCCGCCGCCATCCGCGAGTTCATCGCGCCGACCTATCGGCCGGAGCGCTACTACATGCGCGGCCCGGGTCCGGCCTGCGCCCGTCGCGGCAGCTCGCTCGGCGCGCATTGATCATGACGTTCGAAACGCGTCACGACAGCCGGATCTGCAGACCGGAGGCCGATCCCCGCGCAACCACCTATCGCGCCGAGCGCCCCGCGCTGGCCGCGAGAAGCCGTGCGACAACGCCGCGGCTTTGATCCCTCTGCCGGCGGCCTTAGTGTCTGAAGACACAAGCTGCCGGACGTCCCGTGACTTCTTCTCCTGAACCCTTCGATGCCAGCCAGCCATTGATCGTTTTCGACGGCGTCTGCGTGCTGTGCTCGGGCTTCGTACGCACGGTGGTCAGGATCCACGGCAAAAACCGCTTCCGCTTCGCCACCGCGCAGTCGCCCTTCGGCGAGGCGCTGTTCCAGAGATACGGGTTGCGCACCGACAGCTACGAGACCAATCTGGTCCTTGTCGGCGGCGCTCCCTTCATCCGGCTGGACAGTTTCGCGGTGATGGCCGAACTCGGCTGGCCGTGGCGGGCGGCGAAAGCGCTGCTGCTCATCCCGCGCCCCTTGCGTGACTGGCTCTACGAACGCATCGCCAAAAACCGCTACGCCATGTTCGGCCGCAAGGACAGTTGCGAGATCCTGTCCGCCGCGATACGTACGCGCGTGATCGGCTAATCGCATGTCACCCAAAAGTGACCTCGGTTCCGGGAACGACATACGCAAAAAGAGCGGCGCGATGAGGCTTCTGGTCGTTGGCGGCTATGGCATTTTCGGCGGCCGCATCGTGCAATTGCTGGAGAGCGAGCCCCGCCTGATCCTGCTCGTCGCCGGGCGCTCACTGGCCAAAGCCGAGGCCTGGTGCAACATCCGCACCGGCGCGGCGGCGCAACTCGTGCCGGCGCGCTTCGATCGCAACGGTGACCTCGCGCAAGGCCGGCCTGTTCGTTCGCGCCTCAGTCCGGCAGCGCCGCGACGGCTACGATCTCGATGACGATGTCTGCCTGGGCAAGCGCTGCGACGCCGATTATCTCCGAAGGCGGCGGATTGTTGTCGCTACAATGCTTCGGACAATGCTCGGCGAAAAACGCGTCCAGCACGTCGAGACGAAAATTAGGCGAGCTGAGGACGCCGCCGTCGGGAAATGGCCCTTTGACGAAACAGGTCAGCCTGATGAGATGGTCGAGCCCGCTGCCAAGTTCTTCCAGATCCGATTTGATGTTGCCGAGAACTTCCCGCCACTGCGCCGCGGCATCGCCGGCGAAGCCGCCACCCTTCTTGGCGGCCGGATCGTAGTCAGCCGATGTCGCGGTGTTGCCGCAGAGATAGACGGTGCCTTTCGCACCGCTGACGACCGTGCCTTTGCCCCATGGCATCAACCGGCCGTTCTTGAATTTCTTGTGGGTCACGAGTTCCATTCTCTTCTCCCATGCCTCGTGTGACGTGCCCGCCAACGACAGAGGATAGTGCTGTGCGGAGCCACGGCCAGTCCGCTGCCGGTCATCCGCCAGCAGACGGAGGAACATCTGGTCCTTGCGAAATCTCCTGGCGGAGGCGAAAGTTTTTTCTGAAGCCTGTCGAAATCGGCCGCCGCCGCGCGACATACGTCTGGCCCCGCTAGACGCGGCCTTCGAAACCACGGGAGAAGACCCATGCGATACATGCTTTTGATCAACAGCGACGAAGCCGCGCAGGCGAACACGCCAATCGAGAAGGCTCAGCAGATGAGCGCAGCATATGCCGCCTATACCGAAGCGTTGAAGAAATCCGGCGCATGGCTCGCCGGCGAACGGTTGCGCCCGACCCAGGCGACCACCTCGGTGCGGATCACAGACGGCAAGACCAACGTGATCGACGGCCCCTATGCCGACACCAAGGAGCAGCTTGCCGGCTTCTACATGATCGAGGCGGCCGACATCGATACCGCCATCGACTGGGCGGCGCGCTGTCCGGCGGCGAGCGCCGGCACGGTCGAGTTGCGGCCGATCTGGGAAATGGCCGACTACATGCCCAAGAAATGACAATGTGATGGACAGTCGCCCGAACGTCGCGCGGGCGGCGGCCGAAGCGGCCGCCCGGCAGAGTTACGGCAAGCTGGTCGCCTACCTTGCTGCGCGCACACGCGACGTGGCCGGCGCCGAGGACGCGCTGGCCGAGGCCTTTGCCGAGGCGCTTGAGCGCTGGCCGCAGACCGGCGTGCCCGACAAGCCGGAAGCATGGCTGCTGACCGTCGCGCGCCGCCGTGGTGTCGATGCGGTGCGCCGTCGGCTGACCAGCGAGGCGAGCCGCGACCATCTCAAGCTGATGGCCGAGGAGATGGAGGCGAGCATGGAAGACGAAGACCTTCCCGACGAGCGTCTCAGGCTGATGTTTGCCTGCGCGCATCCGGCGATCGAAGCCAGCGTGCGGGCGCCGCTGATCCTGCAGACCATTCTGGGTTTCGACGCGGCGACGATCGCCTCGGCCTTCCTGGTTTCGCCGGCGACGATGGGCCAGCGTCTGGTGCGTGCCAAGAGCCGCATCCGCGAGATCGGCATTCCGTTCCGCGTGCCGGATTGCGCCGAACTCGGCGAGCGGCTGGGAACGGTGCTGGAAGCGATCTACGCGGCTTTCGCCGAAGGCTGGACCGACCCGGCAGGGACCGAGACGAGAGCGCGCAATCTGGCGACCGAAGGCATCTGGCTCGGGCGGCTGGTGGCATCCCTGATGCCGGACGAACCGGAAGCGCTCGGCCTGCTGGCGCTGATGCTGTTTGCCGAGGCGCGGCGCCCGGCGCGGCGCGATGCGGCTGGAGATTATGTGCCGCTCGCCGACCAGGATTGTCTTCTTTGGGATCACGCGCTGATCGACGAAGCCGAGGCGCTGCTGGGCCGCGCCGCCACCATGGGCGTCATCGGCCGCTATCAGCTCGAAGCGGCGGTACAATCGGTGCATGCGACGCGGCGACGGACCAGCCAAACCGATTGGGCGGCGATCCGTAACTTCTACGATGCGCTGTCGGCGATATCAGGCTCGCCGGTGATTTCGATCAACCGCGCCGTGGCGATTGCCGAGGGCGAAGGGGCGGCGGCAGGACTGGCGGCGCTCTACGTGCTGGGCGACGACAAGCGGCTCAACGACTACCAGCCCTACTGGGCCGCCCGCGCCGGCCTGCTGGCCAGGCTCGGCAATGCGGCGCAAGCGGTCGAAGCCTATGACCGGGCGATTGGCCTTGAACGCGACCCCGCCGTGCGCCGCTTCCTGCAGGCGAAACGGGCGATCCTGCGAAATTGAAGCGTCCGTTCAGGCCGGCCACATCTCATGCGTGGTGTTGAGCCGTTTCATCAGCGGATGCGCGCGCAGCGCCGACCATAAGCGTTCGATGTTCGGCCAGTCGGCTCGCGCCTTGTCCATATCGGGGTGCCAGGCCACCAGCATGACGAGGTAGATGTCGGCCAGCGACATCGCGTCGCCGACCAGCCAGCCGCGCCCCTCGAGGGCTGCATCGACAATGGCGAAGCCGCGGCCCATCTCGGCAATGGCTGCCTGCTTGACGGCTTTCTTGCCGTCGGCATCGGTGGTGTAGCGATGGGCATAGTAGAGGCGCAGGATGGCGGGGTAGAGCACCGATGACATGAACGCCATCCAGCGCAGGAAACCGGCGCGATCCGGCGATCCGGCGGCCGGCGCCAGACCCGCCTGCGGATGGCGCTCGGCAAGCAGGATGCAGATCGCCGCCGATTCGGTTATCGATTGACCGTTGGGCAAGGTCAGCACCGGAACCTGGTTCAACGGGCTGATGTCGAGGAAAGCCGGGTCCGGCGGATCCTTCTTGGGCACATCGATCTGGTCGAATTGCGCGTTTGCCAGCGCCAATGCGGCCTCGACGACAAAACCGCCGCTGCCTGGGCGCGTGTAAAGCTTGTACATGTGATTCTCCCCCTGCCCGCGCGAAGCAGGCCGGGGCGATTTGACCCTGAAGCCGCCTCCCGCTCAAGCCGGTGGCGGACGCCACAGCCGGGTTTTCTGCGGTCCAGCCAATCGAGACTTCCGATGTCGGAGGGACAGCACCCCCCTCTGGCCTGCCGGCCATCTCCCCCTCAAGGGGGGAGATTGGCTGTCGCGATGGCTTTCGCCAATCTCCAATTGAGCAAAATGAGGCGGGACCCCGGAGCTGCTGATCCCCCCTTGAGGGGAGATGCCCGGCAGGGCAGAGGGGGGGTGCGAAGGATCGCCGCCTATCCCGTTGAGACGTTAAGCCCCCAGCCCGTCGAACAGGATCGTCGACAGATAGCGCTCGGCGAAGGACGGGATGATCACCACAAGGTTCTTGCCCTTGTTCTCCGGCCGTGA
This sequence comes from Mesorhizobium sp. M0772, assembly GCF_040320135.1. NCBI lineage: Bacteria > Pseudomonadati > Pseudomonadota > Alphaproteobacteria > Hyphomicrobiales > Phyllobacteriaceae > Mesorhizobium > Mesorhizobium sp. M0772. The sequence continues at coordinate 125,110 of NZ_JAMYPB010000010.1, forward strand.
GCCGACGACGATCGCCGCTTGCAGGGCGGCGCCCGACGAGATGCCGACCGGCACGCCTTCAAGGCGGGCGACGAGGCGGGCGTTGGCGACCGAATCCTCGTTGGAGACCTTGACGATCTCGTCATAGATCGAAGTGTCGAGGATCTTGGGCGCAAAGCCGGCGCCGATGCCCTGGATCTTGTGCGGGCCGGGCTGGCCGCCCGACAGCACCGGCGAGGCCTCCGGCTCGACGGCGACGACATGCACCGAGGGCTTGCGTTGCTTCAGCACCTGGCCGACGCCGGTGATGGTGCCGCCGGTACCGATGCCGGCGACGAAGATGTCGACCCCGCCATCGGTGTCGTTCCAGATCTCCTCGGCGGTGGTGCGGCGGTGGATCTCCGGATTAGCCGGGTTTTCGAACTGCTGCGGGATGACGGCGTCAGGCAGGGTGGCGGCCAGCTCGTCCGCCTTGGCGATGGCGCCCTTCATGCCTTTCGGCCCTTCGGTCAGCACCAGTTCGGCGCCGAGCAGCGCCAGCATCTTGCGGCGCTCCACCGACATGGTTTCGGGCATGGTCAGGATCAGCTTGTAGCCCTTGGCGGCGGCGGCGAAGGCGAGCGCGATGCCGGTATTGCCGGAGGTCGGCTCGATCAGCGTCGTCTTGCCGGGTTTGATCCGGCCCGACGCTTCCAGCGCCTCGATCATCGAAACGCCGATGCGGTCCTTGACCGAGGCGATCGGATTGAAGAATTCGAGCTTGGCAAGAAGGTTGGCAACGACGCCCTTCTCCTTGGCGAACTTGTCGAGCCGCACCAGCGGCGTGTCGCCGATCGTCTCGGTGATCGAGTTGTAGACACGGCCGCGGCCGGGCACGCGCGCGGAAGGCTTGTTCATTGGTTTCGCTCCCAAATCAGATCAGGCAATTGGCGTCGGCGGACAGAATAAGGCTTTCGCCCGCGCAAGATAGGCTGCCGGCCGAAAATATCGAGTGGGCCGCTTGCTGAAAACGCTTGCCTTCCGAAGCCGCATTTTCCGGATGGACCGATCGGCGGAATGGATGGGCCTGAACCGATCTACTGACGTGCGGCAATGGCTGCGGCCGCGCCCACCATGAAGCCGGCGGCGGTGCGGTTCAGCGCCTTCAGCGCGCGCGGCGATTTCAGGAACCAGCGCGCCTTGGCGGCCAGCGCCACATAGGGCACCAGCACCACGAAGAGCACGATGACGGTGAGCGCGACCAGGATGCCGTAGTCGGCGAGCGTGATAGTCTTCAGGTCGACGATGGTCGGCGTGATGGCGAGGTAGAAGATCATCGTTTTCGGGTTGCCCAGCGTGACGGTGAGGCCGGCAAGGAAGCTCGATACCAGGCCGCCCTTGCCTTTCCTGGCCTCGACAGTCTCGGGCGTGATCCCGGCCGTCCAGAAACGCCAGCCGAGGAAGGCGAGATAGGAGACGCCCAGCCATTTGATGGCGAGAAACACCATGCCGAAGCTTTGCGCGACATAGGCAAGGCCGAGCACCACCGCGGTGAGATAAATGAGGTCGCCGAGCATCAGGCCGAACGACATCGCCAGCGATGAGCGGAAGCCGGATCCGAGCGCCCGCGCCACAAGCGCGGTGACGCCGGGCCCGGGAATGGCGGCGGCGATGCCCAGCGCAGCACTATAGGCAAGGAAGCCGGTGAGGGTCATGACGGTCGCATCTCGTGAAACGACTCTGATGCCATGAAAGCCTGCAACGGCAAAACGGATTCGATTGCGCCAAGCAGGACATGAAAGCCGGTCATCCTCGCCTGAAAGCGAGAGATGGTTCACTTACGCCCCGAAGGCGGTCGGCTATCTCGCATGGCTCCGAACGGCAGGAGCACCCATGTTAGCCAAAAGACTTCACGTCCAGCTCATGAAGTGGATGCCCAACAACTATTCCGAAGCACGCGGTCACGTCCACGAGCTGGAATGGTATCTGTGGTTCGAGGGGCGTCAGGCTTTCAGCCTGTTCGACAAGGGCGATAGCGATGTCGTTCCGCAGACTGGATATTTTACCGACAGCCGGGACCCTGGCGCTCACCCCATTCGTCCGATGATCTATCCGCTGGTAGTCAACAACCGGTTCAAGGTGCGACTGGTGGCGATGGAGCGTGACGGACCGCAAAAGATAGACCCCGACGACACCGCCAAAGGCGAATTCTACATCGACCTCGACACCAAATATCCGCCGGTCTCCGACTGGCGCATCATCGCTGCCGATCCGCGCAGTACCGACCTCAACGTGGAAGCGTCGTTCCAGCTGCAATGGCTGGACTATGTCGATACCGCCGAGATTGCCGATGATGGCCCGCCAGGCATCATCGACAAGTCCAACTATCCCTATCCGTGGGGCGCCAATGTGATGGTGTTCGAGCACTGGCTCGGGCTTGGCCGCAAGGCGCCGCTCAAACTCATCGACCCGAACCGCGCATCGCGCCGCGAATACTGGATGATCAATGGCAATGCGGCCCGGCGCATGGTGCAGGACCTCTATCGCTTCAACGTCAACCAGCTTGGCGTCGCCAACGACACCATCAGCAGTGTTTACGTGCCGAAGCTCAATGCCGGCCACGTCACGGTGACGCTTTACGAACACGATTTCAGCGACGGCCGCTTCGCGCAAGGGGCGAAGAAGTCCTTCGGCTCGGTCGGCCTCTTCAATCTCAGGGATACCGGTTTCGATGACCGCGTCTCATCTGCCGAGGTGATCCATACCTATCCCAAGGTGATCCATCGGGACGTGCATTAGGGCCGGATTGCGCTGTTCGCCGGCTCAGGATGGGCCATCGACATGGGTGATGCGCCAGATGGTGCCGTTGCCATCCTCGGTTACGATAAGCGCGCCGTCCTTGGCCACCGCGACGCCGACCGGCCGGCCCCAGACGGCGTCGTCGGAGAGGACGAAGCCGGTGATGAAATCCTGGTACTCGCCGGTCGGCTTGCCGTCGCTGAATCTCAGCCGCACCACCTTGTAGCCGGTCCTCATACCACGGTTCCAGGAGCCGTGCAGGGCGACGAAGGCGTCATCCTTGTACTCTGCCGGGAAATTGCCGCCGTCATAGAAGGCGATGTTGAGCGGCGCCGAATGCGCCTGCATCAGCACGTCGGGCACGGTGACCGAGCCGGCGAGGTCTGGGCGCGCGCCCTCGTGACGCGGGTCCTCGTTGGCGCCGATATAATACCAGGGCCAGCCATAGAAGGCGCCGTCCTTGACTGAGGTGGCATATTCGAACGGCACATCGTCGCCGAGACCGTCGCGCTCGTTGACGACACACCACAGCGCGCCGGTGGCCGGTTGCACGGTCATGCCCGAACAATTGCGCAGGCCGGTAGCGAGGATGCGGCCATTCTTGCCGTCGGGGCCGAAGGCCAGCACGTCGGCACGGCCATCCTCGGAACCCCAGGTGGCGCCGAGTGGCTGTGATTTTGCCCAGGCGTCAAGGCCGCCCTTCGGTGCCTTCTGCATGCCCTCCGCGACGTTCGATCCGGAGCCGACCGAGAGATACAGCGTCTTCCCGTCCGGCGAGAAGGCGATATCGCGGGTCCAGTGGCCGCCGGTAGGGATGTCGGAGACAATCGTCTCCGGTTCGACGGAGGCTTTAAGGTCGCCGTCGCGATAGGCGTAGCGGACCACGCTGTCGTTGTTGGCGACGTAGACCCATTGCGGCTTGTCGCCAGGCGGGTAGAAGGCGATGCCATAGGGCTGGTTGAGATTGTCGGCAAAAATGCCCTCTTCGGCCGGCTTCGCGCTACCCTTGGCCAGCCGATAGACGCGGATCTGGTTGGCGTCACTGTCGGCGACGAACAGGTCGCCGTTCGGCGCCACGCGCACGACCCGCGGATTGGAAATGCCGGAAGCAACCAGTTCGGCCGAAAACCCAGGCAGCAGGACGGGCTTCGCGCCCTCGGGCCGATCGCCAAGGCCGGCGCTGTTGGAGGCGGATTCGGTGATGTTGGGCTTTTTCAGATCATCCGGCTTGATCAGCCGGCGCACACCTGGCTTGTCGGCCTTCCAGTCGCCGAAAGCGTCCTTGCCGGTCAGCAGCGGTTGATCGGCCTCCTGGGCGAAGGCGCTGGTGGCCAGAAGCAGGGCAAGGCCTGCCAAGCCGGCAATCCGGATCATGCTGTTCTCCTCGAACTCGCGCCTGTCAGCGCGCCATGCACAGGGGGAGATATTGTGCGGCCGCCGCAAAAGAGAAGCGTGCGCGGGCAGATTCGAGAAGCGCTCAACTTTCCTCTTCGACGTCCAGATCGTCGTCGAGACGCTTTTCCAATGCGACGAGATCTTCCGGCAGCGGCAAGCCCATGGCGCGCATTTCGCGCAGTTTTTCGCGCAGCTGCTCCTGGATTTCGTGCTCGTCCTCCGGCTGGTTGACCATTTCCTCGAGCAGCATACTGATCTGGGCCTTGAACGATTCAAGCGCCATTCTGCGCCCTCCTTTACGGTGATCCCGGCTTCGGAATTATCTTAACATCCGGGTAATCAATTGCGCAGTGTAGTCGACCATAGGCACGATGCGGGCATAATTCAGCCTGGTCGGGCCGATGACGCCGAGCGCGCCGACGACGCGGGCGTCCTTGTCGCGGTAAGGCGCCACGACCAGCGACGAGCCGGAGAGCGAGAACAGCTTGTTTTCCGAGCCGATGAAGATGCGCACGCCGGGGCCGTCCTCGGCGAGGTCGAGCAGCTGGATAAGCCCGTCCTGCGTCTCCAGATCCTCGAACAGGTGGCGCAGCAATTCGATATCGGCCTGGGCGGTGACGTTTTCGAGCAAATTGGCGCGGCCGCGCACGATAAGGCGCGCCGGCAGGCCGCTATCGGCGCCGGCCCACACCGCCAGGCCTTTCTCGACCAGGTCCTGCGACAGCGTGTCGAGCGCGGCCCGGGTCTCGTCCTTGATACGGGCGATCTCGATGCGCGCCTCGGCGAGCGTGCGGCCCCTGATATGGGCGTTGAGGAAGTTGGAGGCCTCGTGCAGCTGCGAGACGGTGATGCCGGCCGGCAGGTCGACGACGCGGTTCTCGACATCGCCATTCTGCGACACCATCACCGCCAGCGCCTTGGTCGGCTCGAGCTGGATGAACTCGATGTGCTTCAGCGCCACCTCGTTCTTGGTGGCGAGCACCAGGCCGGCGCCGCGCGACATGCCCGACAGCATCTGGCTGGCCTCGGTCAGCATGTGTTCCAGCGTCGCGCCCGAGCCGGAGGCGCGCACCTGCGCCTCGATGACCCGGCGTTCCTCGTCGGAGAGATCGCCAAGCTCCATGAAGGCATCGACGAAGAAGCGCAGGCCGGTCTGGGTCGGCAGGCGCCCGGCCGAGATGTGCGGGGCATAGATCAGGCCGAGATGCTCGAGGTCGCTCATCACGTTGCGGATGGTGGCCGGCGACAGCGATGACGGCAGGATGCGCGACAGGCTGCGCGATCCCACAGGCTCACCGTCCTTCAGATAGGATTCGACGATGCGCCGGAAAATGTCGCGCGAACGCATGTCGAGCGATTGCAGCGCGGGCGCCAGCAGACTGGGTTCGGTGACTGCCTTGGTCATTCGAGCCAAAAACCTCCGGCTCAAGGATATAGACTTCCATCGCCCCCGCGCAACCCGGCGTCTGTGCCAGATCGCCCGGCCTTTTCCTTTGCGCCATGGGCTGCATGCGTCTACAAGCCGCCGACGCAACCGTAAAAGAACAGAAAGAGGCCTCGATGCGCCCTTCCAAACGCCAAGCCGACGAAATGCGCGCCATCTCCTTCGAGCGCGGCGTCTCCAAACACGCGGAAGGCTCGTGCCTGGTGAAATTCGGCGACACGCATGTGTTGTGCACGGCGAGCCTGGAGGAAAAGGTGCCGGGCTGGATGCGCAATTCCGGCAAGGGCTGGGTGACGGCGGAATACGGCATGCTGCCGCGTTCGACCGGCGAGCGCATGCGCCGTGAAGCCTCGGCCGGCAAGCAAGGCGGCCGCACGCTGGAAATCCAGCGGCTGATCGGCCGCTCCTTGCGCGCCGTTGTCGACCTGCAGGCACTGGGCGAACAGCAGATCACCGTCGACTGCGACGTCATCCAGGCCGATGGCGGCACCCGCACGGCCTCGATCACCGGCGGCTGGGTGGCGCTCTACGATTGCCTGCGCTGGATGGAAGCGCGGCAGATGGCCAGTGTTGCCAAGGTGCTGAAGGACCATGTCGCGGCAATTTCCTGCGGCATCCACGACGGCAAGCCGGTCATCGACCTCGACTATATCGAGGATTCGTCTGCCGGCACCGACGCCAATTTCGTCATGACCGGCAAGGGCGGCATCGTCGAGATCCAGGGCACCGCCGAGGGCGAGCCGTTCTCGGAAGGTCAGTTCGCGGAGCTGATGGGGTTGGCCAAGAAGGGCATTCAGCGGCTGGTGAGCTTGCAGCAGATGGCTGTGGCCTGATTGAATTTAACCGTGATGACGTCGGCGATCCTTCACACCCCCCTCTGGCCTGCCGGCCATCTCCCCCGCAAGGGGGGAGATAAGAGGTCGCTGCCGTTTTCGCCAACCATCAACGTTGAGACGCCGCCAGCGGAACTGCCAATCTCCCCCCTTGCGGGGGAGATGCCCGGCAGGGCAGAGGGGGGTGCCTGATGCAACCCTCCGCTATTCTTGAGTCAGCGCTTTACGTCACGGATCTCGCCGCTGCCGAGACCTTCTACTCCGATGTCCTCGGCCTCCCTCTCCTCGGCAAGGTCGACGGCCGCCATCTCTTCTTCCGCTGCGGCCCGGGCGTGCTGCTCATCTTCAACGCCGAAGCCACCAAAATCCCGCCGGCGCCCGATGCGCGGCTGAAAGTGCCGCCGCATGGCACGGTCGGCGAGGGCCATCTCTGCTTTGCCGCAAGTGAGGATGAACTCGCACAGTGGAAGGCGCGACTTGAGGCGAAAAACATCGCCATCGAAAGCGAATTCGAATGGCCGCAGGGCGGGCGCTCGATCTACATACGCGACCCCTCGGGCAATTCGATCGAATTCGCCGAGCCAAGGATCTGGGGCCTTTGATGCATTCTCTCGATGGAAAGAAGATCGTCGTTGCCAGCCACAATGAAGGCAAGCTGCGCGAATTCGCCGATTTGATGGGTCCGTTCGGCTTCGAGGCGAAGTCGGCCAAGGACTACGGCCTGCCGGAACCGGAGGAGACCGGCACCACCTTCGAGGAAAACGCCTACATCAAGGCCTTCGCCGCGGCTAAGGCGACCGGCCTGCCGGCGCTGTCGGACGATTCGGGCCTGTGCGTCGACGCGCTCGACGGCGCCCCCGGCGTCTACACCGCCAATTGGGCCGAAGCTCCCGATGGCAGCCGCGACTTCGGCATGGCCATGCAGCGCACCGAAGTGGCCTTGCAGGAGGTCGGCGCCGCCGAGCCAGCGCAGCGCAAGGGGCGGTTCGTCGCCGTCATCTGCCTGGCCTTCCCCAATGGCGAGGCTGAATATTATCGCGGCGAGGCTGAGGGAACGCTGGTGTGGCCGCCGCGCGGCGAACTCGGCTTCGGCTACGACCCGGTGTTTTTGCCCGACGGTTTCGACAAGACGTTCGGCGAGATGAGCGCTGAGGAAAAACACGGCTGGAAGCCCAGTCAGCCGACGGCGCTGTCGCACCGCGCCCGCGCCTTCCAGAAATTCGCCCGCGCCAGGTTAGGCTCAGCTTAATGTCGCTGGACCGCAGCCCGGGCTTCGGCGTCTACATCCACTGGCCGTTCTGCGCGGCCAAATGCCCGTATTGCGACTTCAACAGCCATGTCCGTCACCAGCCGGTCGACCAGGAGCGCTTTGCCCGCGCCTTCGAGACCGAGCTGAAGACGATGCGCGAGCGGACCGGGGCGCGCGAGGTGACCAGCATCTTTCTCGGCGGCGGCACACCGTCGCTGATGCAGCCGCAGACGGTGGCGGCGGTGCTGGACGCCGTGGCGAAGAACTGGACGGTGCCCGACGGCATCGAGGTGACGCTGGAGGCCAATCCATCCTCGGTCGAGGCCGAGCGCTTTCGCGGCTACCGAGCCGCCGGCGTCAACCGCGTCTCGCTCGGCGTGCAGGCGCTGAACGACAAGGATCTGCGCTTCCTCGGCCGGCTGCACAATGTCGACGAGGCGCTGCATGCAATTGGCCTGGCACGGGACATATTCCCAAGACTTTCCTTCGACCTGATCTACGCCCGCCCCGGCCAGACGCTGGACGACTGGCAGGCGGAGCTCGAACAGGCGATCGGCCATGCCGCCGACCATCTGTCGCTCTACCAGCTGACCATCGAGGAAGGCACGCCGTTCCATGCCCTTCATGCGGCGAAGAAATTCATCATCCCCGATAATGACCGGGCCGCCGATCTCTATGCGCTGACTCAGGAGGTCACCGCGGCGCATGGCCTGCCGGCCTATGAGATTTCCAACCACGCCAGGCCGGGCGCCGAGAGCCGGCACAATCTGACCTATTGGCGCTATGGCGAATATGTCGGCGTCGGACCGGGCGCGCATGGCCGCTTTATCGAGAACGGCCACCGTGTTGTGACGATCGCCGAGCGGATGCCGGAGACCTGGGCCAATCTGGTGGAGGCCAGGGGCCATGGCGTCACCGGCGGCGAGATCCTGACGCGCTCCGAAGAAGCCGACGAGTTCCTGCTGATGGGGCTGAGGTTGGCCGAAGGCATCGACCTTTCCCGCTACGAGGCGTTTTCCGGGCGCGGCCTGTCGAGCGCCCGGCTGACCGTGCTGCAGGATGAGGGGCTGGTGGCGCCGATCGGCAATGCCAGGCTACGCGCCACGCCAGCCGGAATGATCGTGCTCGATGCCGTGGTGGCGGATTTGGCGCGGTAGATCGCGATGAAGAACGTGCTGTTCGTCTGCAGCCAGAACCGCTTGCGCAGCCCGACCGCCGAGCAGGTGTTCTCCAAACGTAGGGATATCGAGGTCGCGTCGGCCGGCACCAACCACGACGCCCACACGCCGCTGACGCATGAGCTGGTCGCCTGGGCCGACATCGTCTTCGTGATGGAAAAGGCGCACCGCACCAAGCTGCAGAAGAAATTCAAGGAGAGCCTGAAGAAGGCCCGCGTCATCTGCCTCGACATCCCGGATGATTACGGATTCATGGATCCGGAGCTGGTGCGATTGCTGGAGGTGAGGGTGACGCGATACCTGGGCTGACTGATGTGGTTGGGGCGTTCCACGCCCGCGTTCGCCATCCTCGGGCTTCGCCCGAGGATTCATGCCGCGAGGTTAAGGCGCTGCAGCGGTTCAGAATTCTGCGCCGCTGCATCCTTCGGCAGAGGTCACGGAATGGATCATAGGGTCTGCGCCGCGTCACTTCGCTCCTTGCTTCGCCCTAGGATGACGATGTTGCACCGATCGACAAACTAAGCGTCGTGCTTGAAGCGGCGCTTGCCGCGGTGTTTCTCGGCATGCGCCTCTCCGGTCCGGGCCGGCTTGGCGTCGCTCTTGTCCCGGCGGACGCTGTTCTGGTCGTTCATCGGATGCGGCGGCGCGCCTTCGCGGGCGCTCTTCGTTTCAAGACGGGTGATGAAGATATCGAAACGATTGGGCATCGTACGGTCAGTGCTCCGTCGTGCTGTCCGGTTTGTTGTCCGAAAGCCTGACATTCGTCGGCAAGGCGGTGGCCGCCCGACTGGCCAGGCCGGTGTCGCTTTCGGCGAGCGCACGCTTGCCCTTTCGCGCCGTGAAGCGCTTGCGCTCGGCATAATAGGGCTCGAAAACGTCCTGCAATTCCAGGCTGTCCATCCTGTCCTCCTCCTCAAGAGACTCAGGTATTCAATCCGCCAGCCACGCTTTCGTTCCCCACTGTGGCAAAGACATGGCCGCCGGGTTACATCGGCGTCAGGTTTGGCTCGACGTTCGGGATTTTGCAACCCGGCGCGCGCCGTGCCAAACAGGGCGAAATGGAGAGACCCCGGTGACCGGCGAGAAGCGCAGCTATGTGATCGGGCAGACCGAGATCGCGGTCCGGTCGGTGGCGCCGGCGCTGTATCTGGTGGCGACGCCGATCGGCAACCTCTCCGACATCACGCTGCGCGCGCTGGAGACGCTGGTCGCCGCCGACATCGTCGCCTGCGAGGACACTCGCGTCTCGCGCGTGCTGCTCGATCGCTACGGCATCCGGCGGCGCACCACCGCTTATCACGAGCACAACGCCGGCGAGGCCGGGCCGAAGCTGATCGCGGCACTCGAGGCCGGGCAGAGCGTGGCGCTGATTTCGGATGCCGGCACGCCGCTGATCTCCGACCCAGGCTACCGGCTGGTCGGCGAAGCGCTGGAGCGCGGCCTGCGCGTGGTGCCGATCCCCGGCCCATCGGCGCCGCTGGCGGCGCTGACGGCGTCGGGCCTGCCGTCCGACGCCTTCCTGTTTGCCGGGTTTCTGCCGGTGAAATCAGGGCAGCGGATGACAAAGCTGGAAACGTTCAGGGCGGTGCCGGCAACGCTGATCTTCTTCGAGTCGCCACGCCGGCTGGCCGAAACGCTGGTCGCCATGGTCGAGGCGTTGGGCGGCGCGCGCAAGGCCGCCATCGGCCGCGAGCTGACCAAGACTTTCGAAGAGATGCGGACGGGAACGCTGCAGGCGCTGGCCGATCATTATGCGGCGGCCGATACGCCGAAGGGCGAAATCGTCATCTGCGTCGGGCCCGCCGAGATCAAGGCCGACCAACCCGCCGACATCGACAGGCTGCTGCTGTCGCTGGCCGCCGAAATGCCGGCGTCCAAGGCGGCGGCGGAGGCGGCGAAGATGACCGGCGGGCAGAAGCAGGCGCTTTACCGGCGGCTGCTGGAACTCAGGGATGCGGTTGGAGAAGGCGAAGGTGGCTGAGCGCCCGGCCGCCAGCCGCCAAAAAGCCTATCGGCGCGGCCATCGCGGCGAGTGGCTGGCGGCAGCGGCGCTGATGCTGAAAGGTTATCGCATCCTCGCCCGCCGGCATCGCACCCGCTTCGGCGAGATCGACCTGATCGCCAGGCGCGGCGACCTGGTGCTGTTCGTCGAGGTCAAGGCGCGGCGCACGCTGATGGAAGCGATGGAGGCGATCGGCCACGAATCGGAGCGCCGCATCGAGGGCGCCGCCGACATCTGGCTGTCGCGGCAGCCGGACTACGGCAGATTGTCGATGCGCTTCGACATGATCGCGGTGCTGCCCTGGCGCTGGCCGGTGCATGTCGAGAACGCGTTTTTTGGGAGGAGTTAGCGGCCTTTACCCTCCCCCTTGTGGGGAGGGTCGGTGAGCAAGCGACCCGAAGCGTCGTTGGCGAAACGGGGCGGGGGCGTGGCGCCCCCACCCCGATCCGCTTTGCGGATCGACTGACCGGGGCGAGCCGCCTGTCTCGCCCGTCCTTCGGACCCCCACAAGGGGGAGGGTAAAGCTCACCCCCAAATGAAAAGCGCCACCAACCCAACCGCTCCCACCACCAGGCGCCACCAGCCGAACAGCGAATAGCCGTTGCGCGAGACGTAATCGAGCAGGAAGCGGACGACGATCAGCGCGGTAAGGAAGGCGGCGATGAAGCCGATAGCGATGATCGGCAGGTCGGCGCTGCTCAGCACGTTGCGGTTCTTGAACAGATCGAAGGCGAAGGCGCCGACCATGGTCGGGATGGCGAGGAAGAAGGAGAATTCCGCCGCCGCGCGCTTGTCGACGCCCAGCAGCAGCGCGCCGACGATGGTCGAGCCGGAGCGCGACGTGCCGGGGATCAGCGACAGGCACTGGAACAGGCCGATCTGCAGGTAAAGCCTTGTCGGGAAGCGCTCGACGTCACGGTAGACCGGCTGCAGCTTCATGCGGTCGACGACCAAGAGCACGACGCCGCCGATGATCAGCATGATGCAGATCAGCCTTGGCGATTCGAACAGCACCGTCTTGATGAAATCATGCGCCAGCGCGCCGATGATGGCGGCCGGCAGGAAGGCAATCAGGATGCCGATGACGAAATGCCGCGTCAGCCGATCATGCGGCAGGTCGAGCAGCATCTGCCACAGACGGCGGAAATAGACGCTGAGGATCGCCAGGATGGCGCCGAGCTGGATCAGGATCTCGAACGCCTTGCCGGTGGAATGGAAGCCGAGGAAATGGCCGGCGAGCAGGATATGGCCGGTCGAGGAGACCGGGATGAACTCGGTCAGCCCCTCCAGCAGGCCGAGCAGCAGGGCTTCGACGATGGTGTGGCTATCCATGGCAACCTCGGCATTCAAGGGACGGAAGGAAACGGCTGGCAAAAGGGCTTGCTTGTCACGGCGCGGAAGTCCCCCTATAGGTCGCAGCACCGTGACGGCCGCATGACGGGCCGCCAAGACTTACCGGTGCGGACGGCGATTCGCCAGTGCGCCTTAATATCGCGGAATCATGCTGACGCTTTTCCATCACCCGATGTTCGCCACCTGCCGCTTCGTGCGCCTCGCCTTCGGCGAATATGGCGAGGAGCTGGCGCTGATCGAGGAAAAACCGTGGACGCGGCGCAAGGAGTTTTTGGCGCTGAACCCCGCCGGCACCTTGCCTATCCTGCTGGCCGAAGGCGACGTGCCGATCGTCGGCGCCATGGTGATCGCTGAATATCTCGACGAAACACGTGGTGTCCTGAAGCGCGACAAGCGCCTGTTTGCGGAAGACCCGATGCAGCGCGCCGAAATCCGCCGCCTGACCGACTGGTATCTCAACAAGGCCGAGAGCGAAGTGACCCGGCATCTGGTGCGCGAGCGCGTGCTGAAGCCGGTGATGCCGGAAACGGCGGGCGGCGGTTCCCCCGATTCGGCGGCGATCCGCGCGGCGCGCGCCAACATTCGCCAGCACATGAAGTACACCAACTGGCTGGCCGGCACCCGTCATTGGCTGGCCGGCAGCAAGGTCACCTATGCCGACCTGGCGGCAGCGGCGACGCTGTCGGTGCTGGATTATCTCGGCGAGATCGATTGGCGCGAGCATGCCGCGGCGCGCGAATGGTACACGCGGGTGAAATCGCGGCCGTCGTTCCGGCCGCTGCTCTCCGACCGGGTTCGCGGCCTGTCGCCGGTTTCGCATTATGCGGACCTCGACTTCTAGAAGCCAAACCCTGCGCGCGCTGATCGACGCCGAGGCGCGGCGCGCCGGCTTCGATGCGGTTGCCGTCACCACGCCTGACGCGATCCCGCTGGCGCCTGCCAGATTGGCAGAATTCGTCGCCGATGGTTTTCACGGTTCGATGGCGTGGATTGCGGAGACGCTTCAACGCCGCAGCGAGCCTTCGACGCTGTGGCCCGAGGTGCGCTCGATCATCGTGCTGGCAATGAATTACGGCCCCGACCACGATCCGCGTGCGCTGCAGGCAAGGCGCGATCTCGGCGCGATCTCGGTCTATGCGCAAAACCGCGACTATCACGAGGTGATGAAGGGCCGGCTGAAGGAGATCGCCGGCAAGATCGTCGCGCGGGCCGGCGGCGACGTGAAGGTTTTCGTCGATACGGCGCCCGTGATGGAAAAGCCGCTGGCTGAGGCCGCCGGGCTCGGCTGGCAAGGCAAGCACACCAATCTGGTCAGCCGCGAGCACGGCTCCTGGCTGTTTCTCGGCACCATCTTCACCACGGCGGAGCTCACGCCAGATTCGACCGAGGTAGACCATTGCGGTTCCTGCCGCGCCTGTCTCGACGCCTGCCCGACCGATGCCTTTCCGGCGCCCTATCGGCTCGATGCCAGGCGCTGCATCTCCTACCTGACCATCGAGAACAAGGGGCCGATCCCGCAAGAATTCCGCGAAAAGATCGGCAACCGCATCTATGGCTGCGACGATTGTCTCGCCGCCTGCCCGTGGAACAAGTTCGCCCGCGCCGCCTCGGAGGCCAAGCTCGCCGCGCGCGATGAACTGCGCGAACCGCCGCTGGCGGAACTGTTGCAGCTGGACGACACGGCGTTCCGGACCTTTTTCTCCGGCTCGCCGATCAAGCGCATCGGCCGCGACCGCTTTGTCCGCAATGTGCTGACCGCCGCCGGCAATTCCGGCGATGTTTCGCTGGCCGGCCCGGTGCGCGATCTGCTTGGCGATGCCTCGCCGCTGGTGCGCGGCGCGGCGATCTGGGCGCTGGCGCGGCTGGTGACGGCCGCCGAATTCAACGGGCAGGCGGCGATCTACTTGAAAACCGAAACCGACACTACAGTGCAGGACGAATGGCTGTCCGCATTGCCAATCGAGGCGCATGCATGAGCGAAAAACAGGTTTTTATCTTCGGCGCCGGCTATTCGGGCAAAGCCTTTGCACGGGCCAATGCGGAGGCGATTACGATCTTCGGCACCACGCGCTCATCGGAAAAATTCGACGCGCTGCGGCAGGTCGGCATCGCGCCGCTGCTGTTCGACGGCGCCCTGACCCCTGAAATCGGCGATGCGCTGGAAAAGACCCCCCATCTCATCGTCTCCGTGGCACCGGAGGAGGCCGGCGACCCTGTGCTTCTCGCCGCGCGAAAGGCGATCGAGGCGATGCCGGCGCTTCGCTGGATCGGCTATCTCTCGACCGTCGGCGTCTATGGCAATTATGACGGCGCCTGGGTCGATGAAACGGCCGAGTGCCGGCCGGTGTCGAAACGCTCGTCGATGCGAGTGGCGGCCGAGCGGGACTGGCTGCAGCTTGGCCTCGAGACCGGCAAGCCGGTGGCGATCCTGCGGCTTTCCGGCATTTATGGGCCGGGACGCAACGCGCTGGTCAATCTGGAAAACGGCACGGCCAGGCGGCTGGTCAAGCCCGACCAGGTGTTCAACCGCATCCATTGCGACGACATCGCCGGTGCGCTCTGGCACCTCATCGGTGGCAATAGAGGCGGCATTTTCAACGTCACCGATGACGAGCCGGCGCCGCCGCAGGATGTCGTCACCTATGCCGCTTCGCTGATGGGCGTCGAGCCGCCGCCGGAGATTCCTTTCGAGACCGCCCAACTTTCGCCCATGGCGCGGTCCTTCTATGGCGAGAACAAGCGCGTCGCCAACGCCGCGATCAAGGCAGCGGGCTACCGGTTCCGCTATCCGGACTACCGCCAGGCGTTCGATCGGATGTGGGCCGACGGCAGCTGGCGCGACGGCGAGCCGCGCAGCCCGATGAAGGTAGATAATCGAAACGCGAGCCCGAGGGTGATATGATTCGATTGTGTTGCGGACTTTTGCAGTGGGGTTCATGACGATTTCGATGCGATCCTTGACCGGCAGACGGCCGTTCCTGACGGCGGCGCTGGCGATCGTGGCGCTGGCCGGGCTGGTGGCGGGCGCAATCACGGCCGAGCCACGGGCAAAAGACCTGTTCGGCGCCAAGAAGCTGCCGGCGGTGGCTGCGGCGCAATCCTTCGGCTTCTATTCAAAGGGCTGCTTCACCGGCGGCGTCGCCATTCCGATGGACGGCCAGAACTGGGAGGTGATGCGTCCCTCGCGCAACCGGCGCTGGGGTCATCCAACGATGATTGCGCTGATCGAGAAGCTGTCGCGCGATGCCGCCGCCGACGGCTGGCCGGGGCTTCTGATCGGCGACATTTCGCAGCCGCGCGGCGGCCCGATGCTGACCGGGCACGCCTCGCACCAGATCGGCCTCGACGCCGACATCTGGCTGACGCCGATGCCCGACCGCAAGCTTACGACCCAGGAGCGCGAAAACATCAGCGCCACGCTGATGGTCGACGACAAGACGCATCTGGTGAAGGACAGGCTGTGGAAGCCGATACATACCAAGCTGTTGAAGCGCGCCGCGAGCTATCCGGAAGTCGAGCGCATCCTGGTCAATCCAGGCATCAAGAAGAAGCTGTGCGACACCGTCACCGGCGACCGTACCTGGCTGAGAAAAATCCGGCCGTTCTGGGGCCATGACTATCATTTCCACATCCGCATCGGCTGCCAGCCGGGTTCGCCCAACTGCAAGGGACAGGAAGCGACGCCCGACGATGACGGCTGCGGCAAGCCGCTGGCCTGGTGGTTTACCGAGGAGCCGTGGCGCCCCAACAAGAACCCGGATGCGCCCAAGGCGCGCGACCTGATGACGATGGCGAACCTGCCGAAACAATGCCAGTTCGTGCTTGACCAGCCCGACGCGGACTCGGCCGAAGCCGTCACCTATCGCGGCGGCGGCGTGCCGATCGCCGCCAGGGCGCCGGAACCCGACGCGCCTCCGCCTATTGCGGGCAATGCGGGCGGCTTGCCAAACGCAGCCAACGCCTTCACCGCCACGCCGGAGATCGGCATTCCCCTGCCAAGGCGACGGCCGCCGGCAAACGTCGGACAGTGATGGCGAACTGACGCTTTCCCTTTCCGGGGCCATGCGCTAGTCAATCGATTGAACACCGGGCGATTGAACACCGGGCGATTGAAAAACCGGGCGATTGAAACGGTCGCAACGGCGCCGCAAAGGGGACGAGCAAGAGCATGTCAGGCGACGACGACACCGCGTTGCGGTTTCCAGTGCTGATCGGCGACATCGGCGGCACCAATGCGCGCTTTTCGATCGTGCTCGACGCAAATTCGGAAGCCGGTGAGCCGCATATCGTGCAAACCGCCAATTTCGCCACCATAGACGAGGCGATCCAGGCGGCGGTGCTCGACCGGTCGTCCATCCGGCCGAATTCGGCAGTGCTGGCGATCGCCGGACCAGTCGATGGCGACGAGATCCCGCTTACCAACTGTCCCTGGGTGGTGAAGCCGAAGCAGATGTTTGCCAATCTGGGCCTGGGCGACATCGTCGTGCTCAACGATTTCGAGGCGCAGGCGCTGGCCGTCGTGGCGCTCGGCGAAGAGCATATGGAAAAGATCGGCGGCGGCACGCCGGAGGAGAATGCCGGACGCGTCGTGCTCGGCCCCGGCACCGGCCTCGGCGTCGCCGGGTTGGTTCATGCCCTCCACCACTGGATACCGGTGCCTGGCGAAGGCGGCCATATGGATATCGGTCCGCGGACGCCGCGCGATTTCGAGGTGTTCCCGCATATCGAAAAGCTGGACGGCCGCATTTCGGGCGAGCAGATCCTGTGCGGGCGCGGTCTGGTCAATGTCTACCGGGCGGTCGCCAAGGCCGACGGCAAGCCGGCGCCGTTCACCACGCCGGCCGAAATCACCGGGGCGGCGCTGGCCAAGACCGACCCGGTTGCCGAGGAAGCGCTGGCGCTGTTCGTCACCTGCCTCGGCCGCACCGCCGGCGACCTCGCGCTGGTGTTCATGAGCCGCGGCGGCGTGTTTTTGACCGGCGGCATCGCGCAAAAGATCGTTCCGGCACTGAAGGAAGGCAGTTTCCGTGCCGCCTTCGAGGACAAAGCGCCGCACAGCGCGCTGATGGCCTCGATGCCGGTCTATGTCATCATCCACCCGCTGGCAGCGCTTCTGGGCCTTGCCGCCTATGCCCGCAACCCGTCGCTGTTCGGCGTCCAGACCGCGGGGCGGCGCTGGCGCACGTAATCCATTTCGTCCCGAACATGGGTCTGTTCCTGGAAATGGCTGCCGCTTTCGTGACCCTGACCTCGAGCCGCGACGAAGTTTCGCCATAGGCAAGCCGTAGCCGGGGCGCTAAGAGGGGGCCGAATTCCAGCCTGGCATCCCTAGATGCCGGTTGATTTCAGATCGAATCGACCTGAAATCATCCGGCTCTAAATCAAAGAGATAGAGCATGATGTCGTCCGAAAACCGCTTCACACTTCTCGGCATCATGCTCTAGCAAACCACGAAGCGCCCGCGATTTGACCGCTCAAAGTCCACTCAAACTGAAAGTCCAGCCAGCTGAGGTCACTGCGGTGCTGCGCCGCATCCTGGCCGAAAACGGTAGTGAATATCGCTGGACCTATGTCGTTGCCGTCGGCTGCCTGCTGATTGTTTCCGCCACCACCGCCTTCACGGCGTGGATCATGGCCCCGATGATCAACGAGATCTTCTACGAACGACGCGGCGACATGATCGTCTGGATCTGCGCCGGGTTCATGGCCGCCTCCGTGCTGCGCGGCTTCGCCGGTTACGGCCAGGCGGTCGCGTTGGCCAAGATCGGCAACAATCTGGTCGCCCGCTACCAGAAGCGCAGCTTCGACCACCTGATGAAGCTCGGCGTCGACTTCTTCAACGATACGCGTTCCGGTCGGCTGGCGGCACAGGTCAACGAGAATGTCGGCGGCGTTCGCGATCTGCTGTCGCTGACGCTGACCTCCATCAGCCGCGACGCGGTCTCGCTGATCGCCCTCGTCGGCGTCATGATCTACCAGGATCCGGTGTTGTCGCTCAGCTCGCTGCTGATCGGGCCGCCGCTGATCTGGGCCGTCGTCTACATCACCCGCCGATTGCGGCGCATCAACCGGGAATCGGTGCTGATCAACTCGCGGCTGAACGGGTCCGTACAGGAGGCCACGCAAGGCATCGCCATCGTCAAGGCCTTCACCCTGGAAGCCGAGCTGGCGCGCCGGATCGGCATCATGGCCGATACGGCCGAGCAACGTAACAACAAGATCGCCCGGGTCGCGGAGCGGCTGTCGCCGATTTCCGAGATTTTGGGCGGTCTCGCCATTACCTCCGTCCTTGCCTATTCCGGCTACCGGGCGCTGGTGCTCGGACAACCACCAGGCGCGGTGTTTTCCTTCATCACCGCGCTGATCATGGCCTACGATCCGGCACGGCGCCTGGCTCGTACGCAGGTCGGTATGGAACGTGCCCTGGTCAACGCCCGGATGATTTACGAGCTGCTCGACCTGGAGCCTAAACAGGGCGATGCGCCCGACGCGGTCGAAGCCAGGATCACCACCGGCGAGGTTCGCTTCGACAATGTGACGTTCGGCTACAGCGCCGACATGCCGGTGATCAGGAACCTGAGTTTCACCGCCGCGGCCGGCAAGGTTACGGCGGTGGTCGGGGCCTCGGGTGCCGGCAAGACGACGCTCGTGGCGCTGCTGCAGCGCTTCTACGATGTCGACAAGGGTTCGATCGAGATCGATGGCCAGGACATTTCCAAAGTCACCAAGCACTCGCTGCGCGGCTCGATCGCCTATGTCTCGCAGGCGCCCTATCTGTTCGAAGGCAGCATACGCGACAACATCCGTTTTGGCCGACTTTCGGCGACCGACGCCGAGATCGAGCGGGCGGCGGTGCTGGCGGCGGCCGACGAGTTCATCCGTCAGCAGCCGCAGGGCTACGACACGCCCGTCGGCGAGGGCGGCTCGACACTTTCCGGCGGCCAGCGCCAGCGCGTCTCGATTGCGCGGGCGATCGTGCGCAACGCGCCGATCCTTTTGCTCGACGAAGCGACCTCGGCGCTCGACAACGAGGCCGAGGCGCGCGTCCAGGAGGCGCTGACCCATGTGATGGAAGGGCGCACCACCATCGTGATAGCGCATCGCCTGTCGACGGTCGTCAACGCCGACCACATTATCGTGCTTGAAGAGGGGCGCCTGGTCGAGGAAGGCACCCATGCCGCACTGATGGCCGATCCAAACAGTGTCTACGCCCGCTTCCACCGCATTCAAGGCAAGAACGGACTGGGGCTTGTCGACGACTCGAAGCCCGTCCAAACTCCGGTCCGGCGCAGCCGCGCCAAGAAGGCGGTGGGGAGAACAGCATGAGCGAATCCAGCGAAATGGGCCTGGTGGTGGTGGGGGCGGCCGGCCGCATGGGCCAGACGCTGATCCGCGCCATCCATTCGATCCCCGGCGCCCGCGTCGTCGGCGCGGTCGAACGAACCGGATCGCCTTATCTCGGCAGGGATGTGGGCGAGCTTGCCGGCATCGGCACCATCAATGTGACGATCGGCGACGATCCGCTGCCGGTGTTCGCCAAGGCCGACGGCGTGCTCGATTTCACCATGCCGGCAGCCACCGTCGAATTCGCAGGCTATGCCGCGCAGGCACGCATTGCCCATGTCATCGGCACCACCGGCTGCTCGGCGGAAGACGACGCCAGGATCGAGGCCGCGGCGCGCCACGCGACGATCGTCAAATCCGGCAATATGAGCCTCGGCGTCAATCTTCTGGCGGTGCTGGTCGAGCAGGCCGCGCGCGCGCTCGGTCCAGAGGATTTCGACATCGAGATCCTCGAAATGCATCACAAGCACAAGGTCGACGCGCCCTCGGGCACCGCCTTGCTGCTCGGCGAAGCGGCGGCGGCGGGACGCGGCATTTCCCTTGCCGGCAACGATGTGCGGTCACGCGACGGCCATACCGGCGTGCGCAAGCCAGGAACGATCGGCTTTGCCAGCTTGCGCGGTGGCTCGGTGGTCGGCGACCACAGCGTCATCCTGGCCGGGACCGGCGAGCGCATCACGCTGTCGCACCATGCCGAGGACCGCGCCATCTTTGCCCGCGGCGCGGTCAAGGCCGCGCTCTGGGCGCGCGGTAAAAAGCCCGGACTTTATTCCATGCGGGACGTGCTCGGCTTGAGCTAAACTATCCATAATTTTGAAGGAGCAAACATGTCGGGAACTCTCGTGCTCGTGCGCCACGGCCAGAGCGAATGGAACCTGAAGAACCTGTTCACCGGCTGGCGCGATGTCGACCTTACCGAGCAGGGCCACAAGGAGGCCAAGGAAGCCGGCCAGAAGCTCAAGGCACGCGGCTTGAAATTCGACATTGCCTTCACCTCGGCGCTGATCCGGGCGCAGAAGACCTGCCAGCACATTCTCGACGCGGTCGGCCAGAGCGATTTGAAGACGATCCGCGACCAGGCGCTGAACGAGCGCGACTACGGCGACCTCTCCGGTCTCAACAAGGACGACGCGCGTCAGAAGTGGGGCGAAGAGCAGGTGCACATCTGGCGCCGCTCCTACGACGTGCCGCCGCCCGGCGGCGAAAGCCTGAAGGACACCGGCGCCCGCGTCTGGCCCTATTATCTTCACGACATGCAGTCGCATGTGCTGAAGGGTGGCACCGTGCTGGTCGCCGCGCATGGCAATTCGCTGCGCGCACTGATCATGGCGCTGGACGGCAAGAGCGGCGAGGAGATCGTCAAGCTCGAGCTCGGCACCGGCGTGCCGGTGATCTACAAGCTCAACGCCGATTCCACTGTGGCGTCGAAGGACGTGCTGGAGGGGTGAGGTTTTCGGCCAACTCATTCGCCGAGTCGGCGCTGCCCCTCATTGCCAGCCTCGGCGCTCTTCTTGTGACGCAGGTGACCGGCGAAGATCATCGATGAGAGCGCCCCTCTCCCCGTCACTGTGCGGGGAGAGGATGCCGGCAGGCAGGTGAGGGGCGGCGTTGACCCCCGGGAAACTAAGCCGGCAGGCTGCGGCCCTCGAAAAAGCGCGTTGACACATATCGTTTGCCCGCTTACATGAGCCCGCACCAGCCCAGATGGCGGAATTGGTAGACGCGCACGGTTCAGGTCCGTGTTCCGCAAGGAGTGGAGGTTCGAGTCCTCTTCTGGGCACCAAATTCCCGTTTCGGATAAGTCCGAAATGATTTAGACGCGAAGCAAAAAAGCTCGGTTTTCCGGGCTTTTTTGTTGATGGATGACAGATAGTCCAGCGGAGGGTCAATGCGGCGGGCGAACCGCTTTCATTGCTTCTTCTTCGAGTGTCTGGAGCTTCTCCCGAGTCTCCTCCGGCTCGGCATGCTCCAAGCCGACGACATCGTTTCTGGTCTCATTCAGCGAAACGATAATCTCATCAAGCTTGGCGTGAATGGCGGCCGTGTCGCGGTAACCCTGGATCAGCACAACGCCGGTGATCACGATGGCCGCTACCGACAATGCGTAGGTGACCACATTGGTCAGGCCGAATGGCACCAATGCAGTACAGAGCAGCATGGCTACAAGAAGGACATAGAAGCCCGGTGGCCGGGATAGAAAGTCGCCCATCACAAACAGGAAGCGATTCATATCCAGGCCGCGGTCAAAAATGCCACGAGTGCGGTGACGGCTACGCAAATTGGAATTGCCGCGAGTAAGGCAGCTTCCAGGACCCAAGTTTCCTTGTCGCTAAACATCAGACATCCTCCCGTTGAGAAAAGGCTGCCCGTAGACTTTCACAGGGCAGCCACAGCCCGCCGCGCCCGCCCGGCGCGGCGGGGTCGCGCGTTATTCGATGATCTGCACGACCTTGCGCGTGTCGGGATCGACGAGAACCGCATGATCTCCGACAACCGTATACTTGTAGCGGACATCCGGAACGTCGATTGCGTGGAGCTCGACAGTGTCTGGAAGTGCCGTGCCGACATTGAGTTCGACGCCGAGCAAACTGACTGAGGCCAGCTTCTGCTTATGGATATATTCGCGAATGACCGTCTGTTGTTCGGGCTTGAGAACAATAACGTCCTCGGCAAACGAGGTGCCGATGCCCGCCATAAGGACGAGGGCGCCGGCGGCGCTGACGAAATATCTGGTCATGGGAATTTCCTTTTCATAGGTCAGTTCGGAAGCGTGGATACGAGCAGATCAGCCGCCACTCGCAGGGGCTGGGGCAGGTGCCGCAGGCTTTGCGGGTGCAGCCGGAGCTTCCACCTTTGGCGCTTCAACCTTGACGTTGATGTCCTTGCCGCCGTCGCCGCGGATATTGATGACGCCTGTAAAAATAAGCAATACTACGACTGCAATAAGTGCAAGAACAACAGCAATTGCAGTGCCGCCCCCACCACCAGAATTAACAACAGTTGGGCCGTCGGCCATGTGTTCCTCTCCTGTTTTATTTAGTTGCATTTGGGAAACGCCTGCCCCGCTTGAACGTTCCGCCTCGGGACTTGGGTCTTAGCTGATATCCGACTTTGGTCTGGTTCGCCGCGGACTGAAGTCACAGGAACAATCTGGCTGATCTCAAGTTCGGTCCCTCGGCGAACAGGCGTGGTGCCGTCGCCGGATTACGCGAGGAGAAAACCATGAAAATCCACTTTGCAAGTGCCGCTGCAGGCTTGTTGCTTTTGGCTGGGGTCGGCGCCGCCGCAGCTCAGGATGTCGTCATCACACCGGAGCAGGATACGGTCGTCCGCGAATACGTAAAAAAGCAGCCGCTGGCCTCGGTGAAGATCCCGGGCGTGGAGCTGAACGTCGGCAGTGCCTTGCCTGATACGGTCGAGCTGCACGAAGTTCCCAACGTCAAATACCGCTACGTCGTGGTCGACAACCGCACCGTCCTGGTCGATCCCAGCACCCGGAAAATTGTGAAGGTCTACGACTGATCGAATAGCTGCCGCCCGCCGCCGGCCATGGCGGCGGGCAGCGGATTTCACATTGCGATCCAGGATGATCGAAGATGATCGATGACGTCGAGACATCGCCAGCCCTTGATACCCGCTTGGGTTCTCTCAGGGCGAGAATGCGCGATGCGCGCATAACAGAGGCCGACATGAAGACCTTTCAGGAAGTCGCATCCATCATGGTTGGCGGCAGTGGCCGCATCAGCGGCGATGACCTGATTGCAGCGTCGTTCGTCCTCGAGGACCAGCCGGAAGGCTCGTGAGGCGGAGTACTCACGTGTGCAGGCTCCCGCAACGCTGATCCCAAGTGTTCTGGTGCTGAACACATTCCTGCTACGGGCCGGCGTCGAAGGCGTGCCCGCTGGCGAGGTCGCGTCGCGCTCAAGCATCGTCCAGAACACCATGTCGCCGCATGTGACGATACCCGGCCATGCTAGCCGATGCGGGCGCCATAGAAAATCACCGCGGCCGGCAGAACCGGGCAGGCCGGTCCAGAGCGTCGCCACGCCTATGGTCAGAAATGTCACCGAGGCCATTTTGGTGCAGATCGGATGATGGTAGCGGGCGATCGCCATATCGACCGTACGGGCGCCGGCCTGGGAAGGACCCACCAGCGCGCCAAGGCCGACCGCCGCGCCCAGCGTGGTCGGCGCGCTGTTGCCCTGCAACGCAGGGCTATGGGCGTGCTCGCACAAGTTAGCTCCAGCTTGAGGCACGGCGTGAAGTCTCGGTCCTTGCCCCCCGATGGCGAGGTACGAAGTCAAAAGCGGTCAATGTGATTAGCGATCTACAGTCGATTTCAGCCGCCTTCGGATGATAGCGCCACAATCGCGAGATTTGTCGATAATAATCGATATTAGGCTGTATTCGCGACTATCCCTCATAGTGGGCGATTAGATAAAATTGATATGATATCCCAGATTTGAGGAGATCGATCCATTCGGGCCGGTATCAGCATGATTGAACCGCAGCTACCGCAAGTTGACAGCGATCATCGGGCGGATCTGGTTTTGTACGAAGTCTTAATACGTCTCACCTAAGGTCCAACTTTGACTTCGGGAGCGCGACGTTCGACAGACATATCTCCGCAGGTTACATTCGCCAGTCAGACAGCGCTCCGCACTCGAATGGATGTCTCTGAATGCCGGGCCTCACGCCTTCACGACCGCACCCGAGAACCTTGGGATGGATGGGCACGACAGCGCTCGCCATGGGTGGCAGCAATCAAAGCCTGTTTCTGATTGCCGCCCTTTTTGTCGGCCAGGGGAATATTCCCGGTCAAGGAAGCGCCGCGGTTCCTTTGCTCGTTGTTGGTCTGCTTCTAAGCTGGGCCGCCGCACCGGCGTGGACCGAATTGGTTCTCATGTGGCCAAACCGCGTCGGCGGTATCTCCGCAGCGTGCGCCGAAGCCTTCCGACCTTACAGTCCCGTTCTCTCGGCTCTGACGGGCACCTGCTATTGGTGGGGTTGGGTGCCGACCTGCGGACTGACAGCGGTTCTTTCAGCGTCTGCAATCCAGCAATGGTACCTGCCGGGCCTCCCCGTGGAGGCGGTCGCCTGCGGGCTTATCGCATTCTTTACGGCGGTCAACCTGTGTGGAATCAAGTGGGTGGTCCAACTGGCGATCCCGATCGCCACGGCCTCCGCGACGCTTGCGTTTCTCTCATCCCTCGTCCCGGTCATCAGTGGCTCGGTCGACTGGCGGCAGGCGACGGATTTTGCCCTGACCAGCCCGTTTACCGGCCTGTTCGGCGACATCACGTCGGTGATGGCGGGACTGTACCTGATCGGGTTTGCCGCACCGGCATTTGAGGCTGCAGCCTGCCATGTTGGCGAAACCATCGATCCCAACCGCAACATTCCTCTGGCGATGTGGGCCAGCGCCGCAATGGCGGGCGTCTATTTCCTGGTCCTGCCGGTTGTCTGGCTGGGTGTGCTTGGACCGGAGCCGCTCGGCACCGACCTCGCCATTGCTCTCGGGCCCACCTTTGCGCCCTTGTTGGGGAGTTTCGGCAAGGCGGCCGCCATCTGGCTCATCATGCTGAACATGTTCCATGGAACGTTGCAGCCATTGGCAGGCGCCGCGCGGACCCTTGCGCAGCTGAGCGAAGACGGCCTGCTGCCGAGCTTCCTGGCCAGGCGCACCTCAACAGATTGTCCCTGGGCGGCAACGCTGCTCACAGCTGCCGCGGCAATCGGCTTCATGCTGTGCGGGTATCCGCTCTGGATGATCGCCGCGGCCAATTTTACGTACCTGATCAGCATCTGCATGCCAAACATCGCAGTCTGGCTCTTGCGCCGTGACAGTCCCGAAGCCGAGCGACCCTTCCGGGCTCCCAGGGGAACGATCATCCTTGGCGTAGGCGCGGCTGCAATATGGCTGTTGACCGCCATACTAGGATTTCAGCAATTTGGCCTTCCTACCGTCCTGTTCGGTCTGGCTTTGGCATATTCGGGTGCTGCGCTCTACGCCTGGCGCACGATGGAGGATCGATACGCACTCGGTCTACCCTTGCTGCCACATACGCTTCACCTGAAGCTTACCGGAGCCATGCTTTTTGTGCTCGTGCTTGACGGTGCCGGCTATTTCCTGGCGATCGGCAGCGTTCCCCAAGGCGACACTTCATTGGTCGCCGCGCTGGAGGACATTTTTGTCGTTGTCGCGCTGCTGACCATCAGCGTTGGCCTGATCTTGCCGGGAATGATCACCCATTCGGCGACCGAGGTGAGCAACGCGGCAAAGCGTCTGACATCCGGAACGCTGAAGGATTTCTCTCTCGCCATGGTCGCCCTGGGGCGGGGAGACCTCGCTGCGGCGCATGCCTCCGTGAATATCATGCCGGTTACGGTAAACTCTCGTGACGAACTTGGAGAGATGGCCGAAAGTTTCAACCTGCTCCAGGACAAGGTGAGGGAAGCCGCCCACGGCCTGGACGACGCGCGCGAGAACATGAACGTAGCGCGCACCGAACTGATGGCACGGCACGAGGAAATCGCGCATCTCGCGCACCACGATCCGCTTACCGGCCTGGCGAACCGAGCCGCGCTTGCAGCACACCTGGCCACGACGCTCGAGCGTGCAAAAGCAACGCACGCCAGCTTTGCCGTCTTCAGCATCGACCTTGACCATTTTAAAGAGGCGAACGACGTTTTCGGGCACGCCGCCGGCGACGATCTGCTTTGCACCATTTCCCGGCGTCTCCAAACCGCGGCGCCTGAGGCCTTTATCGCGCGCATGGGTGGCGACGAATTCACGGTTGTCCTGGCCATGGATGACCGGTCCGCGAGTGCCAAGGACGTTGCGGACCGTCTGTTCGAATCGGCGGCAGGCAAATTCGAAATCCGGGGCCAGCACATTTCGATCGGGGTGAGCATCGGGGCGGCGATCTATCCGAAAGACGGAGAGAATGCAGCGGCGCTGATGGCAAATGCCGACGCAGCGCTCTACCGGGCCAAGGCGGACGGTCGTCGGATGGTGCAATTCTTCGATCCTGAGATGGATAAGCGGCTAAGAGAGCGCTACGCCTTGCAGCGAGATTTGCGCTCTGCGGTCGCCCATGGCGAACTTGTGCTTCATTATCAGCCGCAAGCCAGGATGGACGGCGAAATTTTCGGCTTCGAGGCACTCGCCCGATGGCACCATCCAAAGCATGGGCTCATCTCCCCAAATGCGTTTGTCTCGCTTGCCGAACAGGATGGCACGATCGTTGAGATAGGTGAATGGACGCTCAGGCAGGCGTGCAGAGACGCGGCCTCCTGGCCCTCACCGCTGCAGATCGCCGTCAACCTCTCTCCCGTGCAATTCCGTTTCGGCGACCTGGTAGGCCTCGTTCATTCTATCCTCTACGAGACCGGCCTTGCTCCGGGGCGGCTGGAACTGGAAATCACGGAAGGGGTTCTCATCCGCGACCGGGCAACCGCCTTGTCGGTTTTGCGGAGGTTGAAGGCGTTGGGCGTCAGGGTCTCGATGGATGATTTTGGCACGGGGTATGCCTCGCTGTCCTCGTTGCAGGCGTTTCCATTCGACAAGATCAAGATCGATCGCAGTTTTGTTTCGGGTGTCGGTTCGAATGTCCAATCGGCGGCCATCGTGCGCACGATACTCAGCCTGGGGAATGCGCTGGCCTTGCCTGTCATCGCGGAGGGTGTCGAAACAGAGGACGAGCGTGCCTTCCTGATGAAGGAAGGATGTCCCGAAATCCAAGGATATCTGGTGGGGCGCCCGCATCCGATAGCGCTCTACAAAGATGTGACGAATGGGATTTCGCCAGGATCTGCCTTCGGGGAGCCCAAGGATACAACCGCACCTCAGGCGCTTGGCGTAACGCGATAGCCCGGCGCCGACCGTCGGCGCGCTGCTCTTGCAGCATACTGGTGAGCGAGGACTGCTGGCGGTACTGCTCGGGCTCGCCCTTATAAAGGTCGCACTTGTCGGCGCACTGTTTGCCTTGCAGCGCGGGGCCATGTGAGGCATCCGCACGAGTTGGTGCGGGAACCAACCTGCCCTCCCGGCCAGGCGCTTAACAAACCACTTCAAACCCGGCCGTCTCGGCGCTACGCTCGCACCTATGGCCCCACCCACCCAGCCGATCACCGTCACCCGCCGCGACCAGATGTTTCCCATCCTGGGCGACGCCGATATCGAGCGCATGCGCCGGTTCGGCGAGGCGAGTTCCTATGCCGCCGGCGAGCATATCGTCACCGCCGGCACCGTGGCGCCGGGGCTGATCGTCATCCTGTCGGGCACGGTCGATATCACCCCGGATGTCAGGCCCGGCCGGCGCGAGACCATCGTCACTCATGGTCCCGGCAATTTCATCGGCGAGCTGGCGCAGCTTTCCAGCCGGCCGTCGCTGGTCAATGCGGAGGCGGCCGAGCCGGTCGAGGCCTTCGTCATCCCCTCGCAGCGGCTGCGCGACCTGATGGTGCAGGAGGCAAGCCTTGGCGAGCGGATCATGCGGGCGCTGATCCTGCGCCGCGTCGGGCTTCTGGAAAGCGGCTCGAGCGGGCCGGTCGTCATCGGCCCGGCCGGCAATGGCGACACGCTGCGGCTGCAGGGATTTCTGCGCCGCAGCGGCCAGCCGCACCGCGCGCTCGATTCCGACAGCGACCGTGCGCCAAGACGCTGATTGAGCATTTTCATGTCGACCCGCACCATCTGCCGATCGTGCTCTGCCCCAACGGCAAGCTGATGCACAATCCCGGCGAAACCGAACTTGCCCGCTGCATCGGCCTGCTGCGGCCGATCGATCCCGACATGGTCTATGACGTCGCCATTGTCGGCGCCGGGCCGGCGGGGCTGGCGGCCGCGGTCTATGCGGCATCCGAAGGGCTGTCGACCATCGTGCTCGATTGCCGCGCCTTCGGCGGCCAGGCCGGCGCCTCCGCGCGCATCGAGAACTATCTGGGTTTCCCCACCGGCATTTCCGGCATGGCGCTGATGGCGCGCGCCTACAACCAGGCGCAGAAATTCGGCGTCGAAATAGTCATCCCCGACGAGGCCAAGCTGCTCGGTGCAGCAGGCGAGGGCTACACGCTTACCGTCGGCGACGGTGAAAGCCTGCGCGCACGCACGGTGGTGATCGCCAGCGGCGCCCGCTACCGCCGCCTCGACATCGCCAAGCTGGCCGAGTTCGAGGGCACGTCGGTGCATTACTGGGCCTCGCCGATCGAAGCGCGGCTATGCACAGGGCAAGAAGTGGCGCTGGTCGGCGCCGGCAATTCGGCGGGGCAGGCGGCGGTCTATCTCGCCAGCCAGGTGCGCAAGGTGACGATGCTGGCGCGCCGCGGCGGCCTCAGGGAAACCATGTCGCGCTATCTGGTCGAGCGTATCGAGGCGCAACCCAACATCGAGGTGCTTGGCGAGACCGAGATCGAGGCGCTGGAAGGCGAAGGCGGCAATCTCACCCAGTTGCGTTGGCGCAACCCCGGCGGCGTCGAGATGCGGCCGATCCAGCATCTCTTCCTGTTCATCGGCGCCGACCCCAACACCGATTGGCTGGCTGGGTGCGATATCGCGCTCGACGCCAGGGGTTTCGTGCGCACCGGCGCCGACATAGGGGCGGGCCAGATGGAGACCAGCCGCAGCGGCGTGTTCGCCATCGGCGACGTGCGCGCAGGCTCGGTCAAGCGGGTCGCCGCCGCCGTCGGCGAAGGCGCCCAGGTGGTGGCTGCCTTGCACGCCTATCTCGCGCGACCCAACGCAGCAGCGCCCGAACTGGCCAGGAGAGCATAATGGATGAATGCAAACACACGCGCGACATCAAGACGGTGACGCCGAGCGCGCTCGGCTGCGAGGAGTGCCTGAAGAGCGGCTCCATGTGGGTGCATCTCAGGCTCTGCCGCACCTGCGGCCATGTCGGCTGCTGCGACGACTCGCCCAACCGCCACGCCACCAAGCATTTCCACGCCACCAAGCATCCGGTCATCGAAGGCTACGACCCGCCGGAAGGCTGGGCCTGGTGCTTTGTCGACGAGGCGTTCATCGACCTGGAAGGCGACGTGACGCCGCAGAACGGCCCGATCCCGAAGTTTTTCTGAGGCGTCCGTTCCCGGGCAGGCAAGCCGACGGCCGTGCCGCTATTTCACCGAGCCCGTAACCGTGCGGTCGAGGGCGTCGGGACTGTGGTCGTTGCCGGCAAGTGCGGCAATGATCAGAAGACTGGCGACGACCGGGACGAACAGGATGGCCACGCGGGCCTGCACATAAAAGATGGCTCGCCATTCGCTGCGCTTTTCCGGGCTGTTGTCCATCACACTCACTCTCGCCATGCCTCCCCGAGGCGGGACATAGCGGCGAAGGGTTAAGCAAAGGCTGCTGAATGTGTTAACGCGCGGCGGATTGGGATTTAATCTTGACGGTCAGCGCCGCCCCTCATTGTCATCGGTACGCATCCGGTACGCCTACCCCCGCAGCGCCTGGTCCAGATCGGCGATCAGATCATCGCCATCCTCGATCCCCGCCGACAACCGCACCAGCGAATCCGAAATGCCGATTTCCGCGCGCTTTTCCGCCGGGATCGAGCCGTGGGTCATCAGCGCCGGGTGTTCGATCAGGCTTTCGACGCCGCCGAGGCTTTCAGCCAGCGTGAACAGTTGCGTCCGTTCGAGGAAGCGTTTGGTGCCGGCGAGGTCGCGGTCGAGGTCGACCGAGATCATGCCGCCGAAGGCATGCATCTGCTGGACGGCGATGGCGTGCTGCGGATGGCTGGCCAGGCCGGGATAGACGACGCGGCGCACATCTTTTCGCGCCTCCAGCCACTGCGCGATCTTCAGGCCGTTCGTGGAATGCCGCTCCATCCTGAGCGCCAGTGTCTTGATGCCGCGCAGCGCGAGAAAACTGTCGAAGGGACCGGAGATGGCGCCGATGGCGTTCTGCAGGAATTTCAGCTGGGCGGCTAGATCCTTGTTGTCGCCGACGATGGCGACGCCGCCGACCATGTCGGAATGGCCGTTGAGATATTTCGTCGTCGAGTGGACGACGATGTCGATGCCGAGTTCAAGCGGCCGCTGGATGTAGGGGCTGCAGAACGTGTTGTCGGCGACCGTCAATACGCCCTTGCGCCTGGCGAGTGCCGCAACGCCTTCGAGGTCGACGATACGCAGCAGCGGATTGGTCGGAGTTTCGACCCAGAGCAGTTTTGTCTCCGGGCGAATCGCTGCTTCCACCGCCGCCAGATCGGTGAAGTCCACAAAACTCACCTGCAGATTGGCCGAGCGCTTGCGCACCCGCTCCATCAGCCGGAACGAGCCGCCATAGATGTCGTCGGTTGCAACGATATGGGCGCCGCTGTCGAGCAGCTCGAGCACGGTCGAGATCGCCGCCAGGCCGGACGCGAATGCAAAGGCGGCCGAGCCGCTTTCGAGATCGGCCACCGCGCGCTCGAAGGCGAAGCGGGTCGGGTTCTGGCTGCGGGCGTACTCAAACCCCTTGTGCACGCCGGGCGACTGCTGGCCATAGGTCGAGGTCGCGTAGATCGGCACCATCACCGCGCCGGTCAGCGGGTCATGGCTCTGGCCGCCATGGATGGTGCGCGTGGAAAAAGCCAGGCGGTTCTTGCCCGATGGGGATGTTTCAGCAGTCATCGTGCGCGCCTCAAATGGTTGATCAGGTCGATACGGGTTATCAGGCCGACGAACTCGTCGCCATCGAAGATGATGGCGACCTCGTTGCGGTCGAACACCGGCAGCAGCGCATCCAGCGTCTGGCTGGCCTGCAGCGTGTGAAGATTGGAGGTCATGGCGGTGCGCACCGGGGCGTTGAAGCGGTCCCAGCGGCCTTCATAGGGGCCGTCGACCTTGGCCAATATATCGCCCTCATCGATAATGCCGACCAGCTTGCCGTTGTCCAGCACAGGCAGCTGCGAGACATCGGAGCGGCGCATGCGGCCATAGGCGTTGAGCAGGCTTTCGTCGGGGCCGACATAAACGGTGTCGCCGGTGCGGTGCGAGCGCATGACGAGGTCGCGCAGATCGCCATGCTGTTCCTGTTCGGCCAGCCCCTGCTCGGCCAGCCAGAAATCGTCGAACACCTTCGACAGGTACTTGTTGCCGCTGTCGCAGACGAAGGTGACGACGCGTTTTGCTGTCGTCTGCTCGCGGCAATAGCGCAGCGCGGCCGACAGCAGCGTGCCGGAAGACGAGCCGGCGAGAATGCCTTCCTTCGAAAGCAGGTCCCGCACGGCCAGCATGCTCTGCTTGTCTGGGATGGAATAGGCTTTCCTGACCAGCGACAGATCGGCATTGGGCGGCACGAAATCCTCGCCGATGCCTTCGACTGTCCAGCTGCCGGCCTCTTCCATCTTGCCGGTCTTGATCAGCGGCGCCAGCACCGATCCGACTGGATCGGCCAGCACCATTTCGGTCTTCGGCGACGTTCTGGCGAAGTAGCGGCCAAGCCCGGTCAGCGTGCCGCCGGAGCCAACGCCGACGACCACGGCGTCGAGGTCGCCATCGAGCTGGGCAAGGATTTCCGGTCCGGTGGTGGTCTCATGCGCCTCAGGGTTGGCCGGGTTGGCGAACTGGTTGGCGTAGAAGGCGCCGGGCGTTTCCGATGCGATCTTCTCGGCCATGTCCTGGTAATATTCGGCATGGCCCTTGCCGACATCGGAGCGGGTCATGCGCACTTCGGCGCCGAGCGCGCGCAGATGCTGGATCTTTTCGCGCGACATCTTGTCGGGCACGACGAGGATGATGCGGTAGCCCTTGGGGATGCCGACCTGGGCGAGGCCGAGGCCGGTATTCCCGGCGGTCGCCTCGACGATGGTGCCGCCGCGCTTCAGCTTGCCTTCCTTCTCGGCCGCGGCAATCATCGACAGCGCAATGCGGTCCTTGATCGAGCCGCCGGGATTCTGGCTTTCGAGCTTGATGAACAGCCGGCACTTGCCGGTGTCGAATTTGGTCAGTTCGACCACCGGCGTCTGGCCGATGAGGTCGAGCACCGAGGCGTAGGGCGGACGCAGGCGGGATAACGCGCCGTCCGAACTGCCTGGCGCAGCTTTTCCGTGCTCGCTCATATCGATGTGCTCCCTTGAACAAGCGACCGCCTCGGGGGCAGAGCGGCAGCGTAGCTTCTTTTCCGGCCGTTTGCAGTCGGAAAGAAGGTAGATCGTGCCAATCAACCGGCGAGAGGGGGAATGGAATTCCAGTTTGACGCCGGCTTTGGACTCAAGCCAAACACCCTCCGTAGCCATCCTTCCCACCCCCCTCTGAGGGGCGTGCTATCCCGCCGACGTCAACAGCTTTACCCCAGCAGCTGCTTGCTCAGCCTAGCGCATTGCACGCGGATGTCGGGGATGGCGTCGATCTCGAAGAAGGTGCCGCGGGTCAGCGGCCCGACGGCGAGGATCTTGGCCGATGCGGTGCCGTCGCCGGCGATGATTTCGCATTTGGCTGTGACATCGAGACCAAGCCGCAGCGGGTCGGGCCGCGCCAGGCCTCGGTCGACCAGCGAACGCACGACGCTGTTCGACGTCGTCGAGATGTCGCGGGCGATGCCGGTGCAATCATAGATGCGGGCGACCTGCAGCGTTTCCAGCGCCTTTGTGTGGCGAGACTGGATGCCGACGGTGAATCCATCGCCAGCCTCGATGCCGACGACACGGCCGGCGACCGGGCGGATGCGGCCGGTGCGCACCGCTTCGGTGACGCGGGCATGCACCTCGGGCGCCAGCCGATGGCGATGGATGTCCCACCAGGCCTTGGTGTGCTCAACGAAGCGGCGCTTGGCAGAGGACGGCCAGTTCTGCCAGATCTTCTGATTGAAGGGTCGCAGCCCATCGACGACGTCGCGCCAGTCGATGCCGGCCTTCTGGTTTTCGCGGATCAGGTCGCGAAACCAGCCGACGAAATAGGAGAGCTGCGTGCCAAGCGGAATGTCGGCGACGTCGAGCTTGATCGGGTTGCCCTTGCGGTGCGGCGACGGCCGCCGGCCGCGCCGCGACACGGCGACGATCTCGCCGCGATGGCCGCGCTGCTCGAGCGACAGGAAGGCATCGACCATGCTGAGCCCGGTGCCCAGCACCAGCACGCGGGCTTCAGGATCGAGCGCGGTGTCGGCCTCGGTGCCCATACGGATGGCGTGGCCCTGGCCGGCGCCGGGCTGCTCGTCATGGCCGGTGGCAAGCACCGCCAGATGCGCGACGACGCTGGTGCCGTTGGCCAGCACCACTTCGACACCGGACGATGTCGGCGAGATCGACAGGCTTTCCTCGCGAATCAGCCTGAGACGGCCGGTTTCCTTTTCGCGCGCTTCGAGCTCGTCGAGCACTTCCTTGAGGTAGCGGGCATAGACGCTGCGCGGTGCATAGAAGGGTGTCTGCGGCGTCTGTTCCTGGCTTATCAGGCCGCGCCCCTGCAACCAGCGCCAGAAATTCAGGGGATCGTCGGCATAGGCGCTCATCCCCGCAGCGCTGACATTCAGCACGTGCGCCGACAAAAGCGTCGAATAGGCGATGCCCTGGCCGAAATGCGGACGCTTTTCGATCAGCGTGACGCGAAGGTCCGGGTTGGGCGACTTCAGCAGATGCGCGGCTAACACGACGCCGCTGGCGCCGCCACCGACGATGATGATCGAGCTGCGGATGATCGAATTGGCGCGCGCGACGCTCATGCGAGCACGCTCAGGATCAGGCGGGGACCTTTTGCGCCGGCGCAAGCTCGTCGATGTCCCTCGCGACCGGAAGGTCGTCGAGGACGATGTCGCGCATCTCGGCCAGCGTGCGCTGGTCGAGCACCTCGGCGATCGCCTGCCGGACCTCGAGCATCAGATGTCGGACTTGGCATGTCGCCTCATTGCAGTCTTCACAGCGCTGATACTGAGTGCGGCTGGCGCAGGGGATGGGCGCCAGCGGTCCGTCGAGGACGCGCACGACATGGCCGACCTTGATCTCGTCGGCCGGGCGCGCCAAGCGATAGCCGCCATCCTTGCCCTTGCGGCTCTGGACGAAACCGGCATTGCGCAATTCGCCCAGAATGGCGTCGAGGAATTTCTTCGGAATGTTGTTGCCGCTGGCGATGTCGCCGACAAAGGCGAGCTGTCCCGTCGGCAGTTGCGCCAGATGGACCAGCGCCTTGAGGCCGTACTTGCCTTTTTTGGTGAGCATAGACCGAATGTTTCTCTGTCAGGCGATGGCCCAAAACCATCGGTTGCGAAACGCCTGACGTGCCTCCCCGCCGCGTGCAAGCTGCTTCGACACATAAATTCTACTGACATGATATACAAGCCGAGAAACCTTGATTTTGCTTCGTTTTCACGCCGCAGGGGCCACTTTGGCAAGGCTTTGTGCCGTTAAGGTCACAGCCAGCCGCGAGCGATAGCGGCGATGAGCGGCGGCTCCTGCTCCCAATGTCGATAAGATTACTATACTTACCGTCGAACACGCGGAACGTGTTTTCAAATCAACCGTCTTTTACAGCATGGATTTGCGCCATTTGGGGCTTTGCCAGGAATTTTGGGTCGCAGCCCGCGGATCGGCGAAACATGACTCCCGACAACTCGGGCGCCGCCCTGCGCCCGATATCAGGACGCCGCCTTGCCGCTCTGAGACCGGGCGGCCTTGGCGGCCACCGGCACGCCGCTTGACCGCAGCATCCAGCGGTGGCCGTCGCTGCGGAAATCGGTGAGGCTCAACGGCTCGACATCGATCCTGCGGCGGGCCGCAAGCGGCGCGCCGAGCACCAAATCAGGCCTCTTCCGTAGCGAGGGTTGGCAGGACCACCAACTCTTCAGCACCTTCGGGCGCCGTTTGCGTTTGTGCACGGTTCGACACGGGCCGGTCACCGCGCCCGCATCAGCCGGTGGTTTTTTTCTAACAAGTGCTTCTTGCTTGGAAGGATTTAACTCTACAAGAATGATAGAATTAGCTGAGTATGAACAGGCATCCGGTTTTCTCATTTTTCATGGAGCCTTTCATGTCCAGCATTTCGCGACGCATTGTCCTCCTGTCGTCGGCAGCTTTGGCGGGTGCGGCCTTTCTCGGCCCCGCCCAGGCGCAGGACCTCAACATCACCATCGGCTACCAGACGGTGGTCGAACCTTCCAAAGTAGCGCAGGCCGACGGCGCCTATGAAAAGGCGACCAAGGCCACGATCGACTGGCGCAGATTCGATTCCGGCGCCGATGTCATCGCCGCCGTCGCATCCGGTTCGGTCGATATCGGCTATGTCGGCTCGAGTCCGCTGGCTGCGGCCGCCAGCCGCGAACTGCCGATCCAGACCATCTTTGTCGTCGGCCTGATCGGCGAATCCGAGGCGCTGGTCGCCCGCAACGGATCCGGCATCGAGAAGATCGCCGACCTCGCCGGCAAGAAGGTGGCGGTGCCGTTCGTGTCGACCACGCATTACAGCCTGCTTGCCGCGCTGAAGCACGAAAACGTCGACCCGAAGTCGGTCGAAATCCTTAATCTCAGGCCACCGGAAATCGCCGCCGCCTTCGCCCGCGGCGACATAGACGCGGCCTATGTCTGGGATCCGGCGCTCGGCCAGATCAAGACGACAGGCAAGGTGGTGCTGGATTCCTCGCAGGTTGCCGCCTGGGGGGCGCCGACCTTCGACGCCTGGATCGTGCGCACCGACTTCGCCGATAAGAACCCGGACGCCGTGCGCGATTTCATCAAGGTGACCGGCGAATCCTATGCCCAGTTCCTGGCCAAGCCCGAGGCATGGTCGGTTTCGTCGCCGGAAGCGGCCAAGATCGCCAAGATCACCGGCGCCAAACTGGAAGAGGTGCCGCAGCTCCTCAAGGGTTACGTCTTCCCGACATTGGAAGAGCAGGCTTCCGGCAAATTCCTCGGCGGCGGCACGGTCAAGGCGATCGAGGCAGCTTCGGCCTTCCTCAAGGAGCAGGGCAAGATCGACGCCGTGCTGCCCGACTATTCGAAATACGTGTCGTCGAAATACGTGACCGAGGCTCTGGCCTCGAACTGATCTTCAGTTTTACGCAATTCCGGACGGAAAACCGCTTTACACTTTTCCTGGAATTGCCCTGAACACGCGCGGTTTCTTCTTCCCTGACGCCGCGTGCTGCCTGTCCCGGATCCGCTTAACGAGGGCCGGGGCAGGCTGATTTTCTTCCGGAGCCCCTTTCATGCCGCATCTCGTACTCGACCCGCATCTCGTACTCGACAAGGTCTCGGTTCACTATGACGGCCAGGCAGCGCCGGCGGTCGACCGAGTTTCCATCGATGTTGCCAAGGGCGATTTCGTCGTGCTGGTCGGCCGCTCCGGCTGCGGCAAGACCTCGCTGCTCAATGTCGCCGCCGGCTTGGTCGAACCCGCGCGCGGGGTCGCCACGATCGGCGGCAGGCCGATCACCGGCCCAGGCTCCGACCGGGCGGTCGTGTTCCAGAACGACGCGCTGTTTCCCTGGCTGACGGCTCGTGAAAACGTCGCCTTTGCGCTCAGGCTGCGCGGCGTGCCGCAAGCGGAGCGGGCGCGCCGCGCCGACCAGTTGCTGGCGCTGGTCAAGCTTGACGGCGTCGGCGACAAACGCATCTGGGAATTGTCCGGCGGCATGCGCCAGCGCGTCGGCCTCGCCCGTGCACTCGCGGCCGAGCCGGAATTCTTGCTGCTCGACGAACCGCTCGGCGCACTCGATGCGCTGACGCGCGAGCGCATGCAGACGACGCTGCTCGACCTGTGGACCGCAAGCCGGGTCGGCGTGCTGATGGTCACGCATGGCATCGAGGAGGCGCTGGTGCTGGCCACAAGCATCGTCGTTTTGGCGCCCGGACCGGGCCGCGTGGTGCGGACATTCGAGACCGGTTTCAGCCGGCGCTATGCCGCAGGCGAGCCGATCCGCGCCATCAAGGCCGATCCGGCCTTTGCCGGGGCGCGCGGCGAACTGACCGATGCGATCTTCGAAGGAGAGGTGGCATGAGCGTCACCTCCTACAGCGAGCGGCCGGCCACCGGGACCGGCGAGGCCGATGCCATTTCGGTGCCGTGGTCGCGGCCGGTGCGGAAGCGGCGCGGGGTTTCCTCGCGGGCGATCAGCGCCGTCACCATCCTGGCCGCGCTGGCGGCATGGGCGCTGTCTGCGCGCCTGCAACTGGTGTCGCCGGTGTTCCTGCCGTCGCCCGCTGCCGTGTGGACCAAGTTCATCGTGGTGATCAAGGACGGCTTCGTCGACGCGACTTTGCTCCAGCACACCGTCGCCAGCCTCGGCCGCGTCTTCGCGGCGCTCGTCGCGGCCATCATCGTCGGCGTGCCCGTCGGTCTCGCCATAGGCATCAGCACCATTGGGCGCGGCATCTTCGATCCGCTGCTCGAATTTTTGCGGCCGATCCCGCCGCTCGCCTATCTGCCGCTGGTCATCATCTGGTTCGGCATCGGCGAGCCGTCAAAGATCCTGGTGATCGCCATTGCCATGCTGGCGCCGGTGGCGCTGTCGACGGCCTCGGGCGTGCGCGGTGTCTCAAAGGAGCGCATCGATGCGGCCCGTTCGCTTGGTGCGACGCAGCGCCAAGTGGTGCGCCATGTCATCCTGCCCAGCGCGCTGCCGTCGATCCTCACCGGCCTGCGCATCGCGCTCGGCGCCGGCTGGTCGACGCTGGTTGCAGCGGAGCTGGTGGCGGCAACGCGCGGCCTCGGCTTCATGATCCAGTCGGCCGCCCAGTTCCTGGTCACCGATGTCGTGGTGATGGGAATAGTGGTGATCGCGACAATAGCCTTCGTGCTGGAATTCATCATCCGCCGGATCGAGCGTCAGCTGGTTCCGTGGGCGGGAAAGGAATGACAACAAGTTTCTGCCGGTTTGACCGGCTGCTTCCCTTCGCAGCACGGCGACCGCCGACCCTGGAACAGAAGGAGTGATGTCATGACCCAGTCCACCGCGGTGCTGTTCGCCCATCTCGGCAACTGGCTGCTCGCCTGGCGGGAGAACTCGTCGTCGCAGCCGCAACCGAAATCGCCGGCCCCGGTGCAACTCGACGCCGAACGCGACCGCCTGCCGCCACGCGACGAGGGATTTTACTGGGCCTGGCAGTATTGGTCGCAGTGAGGTGATGGTGATTAGCGCCAGCCTTCGCGATTTCGTCATCCTAGGGCGAAGCAAGGAGCGAAGCGACGCGGCGCAGACCCTAGGATCCATGCCGAGACGCTGATGCTACGCTCCAGGGGAGCAACAAACCGGGCGCCCACCACCCGGTTCCGCGAAACAGCTCAAACCACTCCGGATTGGCCTTCTCTATCAGTTCGATCTTGGCCATCGCTTCAGCGACTTCTCGCGTTGAATGGCATCGGTGATGTCGAAGAATTCCTCATACCAGACCAGCCGTTGAACACCGTAGCGGCTGGTGAAGCCTGCGCCCTGGCCGGATTTGTGTTCAGGCATGCGGCGGGCGAGATCGTTGGTGACGCCGATGTAGATCGTGCCGCGTTTTTGGCTTGCAGTCATGTAGACGTAGCCGGTCATGGTTTCAGCGTATCGAGCCTCGGTTCGCGCACAAGCGACATTCTGATCGGTTCCACTCTACGCCAAACGTCACGGCATGGATCCTAGGGTCTGCGCCGCGTCGCTTCGCTCCTTGCTTCGCCCTAGGATGACGAGCGCTGGGTTCTGAAGAAAATATTTCCACGTCAAGCAGTCAACTCGCAAAATCGTTCCTCTACTAAATTTATAGAGCTACCTAGCCTTGTCTCTCATCCACGGCAGGGAGCCCTTCCCGGCGCCGGTTCGCAGCGAAGGAAGAGGGATCATGTTCAGCCTGACCAGACGCGTTTTCGGCCTTGGCCTTTTGGCGGCGGGCATTGCTGCCTCGCTCAGTGCCTCGGCGCAGGAGTTGAAGCAGCTCAACATCGGCTATCAGAAGACCGGCCTGCCGGTCATCGCCCGGCAGCAGCAGGTGATCGAGAAGGCGCTGAGCGACAAGGGTGTCGCGGTGAAATGGGTCGAATTCACCGCCGGCCCGCCGCTGGTCGAGGCGCTCAATGTCGGCGCCATCGATGTCGGCTGGACCGGCGACGCACCGCCAATCTTCGGCCAGTCGGCCGGCGCCAACATCGTCTATGCGGCGGCACTGCCGGCCAATGGCGACGGCGAAGCGATCTTCGTCAAGCCGGCATCGCCGATCCAGTCGCTCGCCGACCTCAAGGGAAAGCGCATCGGCGTCGGCAAAGGCACCAGCGCGCACAATCTGCTGGTCGCGGCACTCGAAAAAGCAAACATCCCCTTCGACCAGATCACCCCGGTCTATCTCAGCCCGGCCGATGCTGCGGCGGCTTTCGCCAGCGACCAGATCGATGCCTGGGCGGTCTGGGATCCGTTCTACGCCATCGCCGAGACACGCTACCAGCCGCGCGTGCTGGCGCGCTCCAGCGAGGTGCTGAAGGTGAACACCTATTTCCTCGCCAACAAGGATTTCGCCAAGGCGCATCCGGAGACGATCGCCACGACGATATCGGCGCTCGGCGTGGCGGCGAAATGGGCGGACGCGAACCGCGACAAGGTTGCCGCGGCGCTGCATGAGGTGACCGGCGTGCCGCTCGATGCACAGACGATCGCGGCCAACCGCACCAAATTCGGCATCTTCCCGATCACCGACGAGATCATCGCCGGCCAGCAGGCGACAGCCGATCGCTTCTACAAGCTCAAGCTGATCCCGAACGCGGTGCGCATCTCCGACGCCGTGTGGACCGCACCGGGCAATTGAACTTTCTTGTGTGGCGGCCGGGCGGAAAACCCCCCCGCCGATGACGGTTAAAAGGTCAGGGGTTATGTGATATATAAAAAAAATAACCGGGAGCCGAAACAATAAGGTTATGTAAAGGTGGGAGGCG